>CAXBAZ010000061.1:0-10967 GCA_963973395.1 uncultured Acidimicrobiaceae bacterium | reverse complement strand
CCCAGCATGCTTCGAGACCGTCGCCGACCGACCACCGCCACAGGTCGTCGTAGCCGTCGAAGGCCAGGCCGCTGCGCGCTTCGCAGAACGTCAGGAACCGCCCGAGCCGTGTCGACGTCCGTGCGTCGCCCGCCGGCGCCCAGAGCACGGGGGGCTGCGAGTCCGACCGATGCGCCATACGAGCACTGTACGACGCCGACATGTCCCGGATCGGATGCCGCGGGCCCCGGCGTCGTAACGTGGTCGCATGGGATCACTGATCGACTTCACGAGCAATGGTGGCACGGCGTCCGGATACCTGGCCCTTCCCGAGGGGCGACGAGGTCCCGGCATCATCGTCGTCCAGGAGTGGTGGGGCCTCGACAGTGGCACCAAGGAGATGGCCGACCGCTTCGCGGCCGAGGGCTTCGTCGCGCTCGCGCCCGATCTGTACCACGGTGAACTCGCGGAACACACCGAGATGGACAAGGCGGGCGAGCTCATGCAGTCGTTGCCGCCGGATCGGGCAGCCCGCGACATGAGCGGTGCGGTCGACTACCTCGCCGACCACGACGCCACGTCGAACGACGGCATCGGCGTCGTCGGATTCTGCATGGGGGGCATGCTCACGTTCCTGCTCGCCGCCGACCGGCCCGATCGGATCGTGGCCGCGGTGCCGTTCTACGGATTCCCGCAGGGCGACGACCAGCCGAACTACCGCGACATCGAGGCCTCGATCCAGGGTCACATGGCCGAGCACGACGACTTCTTCCCGCCCGACGCCGCCAAGGCGCTCGAGGCGGAACTGCAGGCGATGGGCAAGGATGCCACGTTGACCGTGCATCCCGGTTCGGGACATGCGTTCATGGCCCCGCACAACGCGCTCGGCACCCGCGACCAGGAACTGTACGACCAGATCTGGCCGCAGGTCGTCGAGTTCCTCCACACGCACCTCGACCCGAGCTGACCATGTCGAACGACCGCGACGTCGAGCCGATCCACGACTGCATCGCCCGTTGGCATCAGCACACCCGCGGCGAACTCGAGGGCGGCCTCGACGCGCTGCTCCACGAGGACTGCGTCTTCCTCTCCCCCATCGTCTTCACACCGCAGCGCGGCCGCGACATCACCAAGATGTACCTCCGCGCCGCAGGGAGCACGCTGGCCGACGCCGATCCCGACGACGCCGGCGGCGCGTTCACGACCGGATCCTCGTTCCGGTACACGAAGGAGATCCGTCACGGCCACCACGCGATGCTGGAGTTCGAGACCGAGGTCGAGGGCAAGTACGCGAACGGGGTCGACATCATCACGTGCGACGACGACGGCTCGATCGTGGAGTTCAAGGTCATGATGCGCCCGCTCCAGGCGATCAACGCCGTGCACGCCCAGATGAAGGCGATGCTCGAGCACCTCGCCGGGGGCTGAGGGCCGCCGCGACCGACACGAGCGGTCGCCGGATACCGTCATGACGTGGACGATGCACCGATCGAGATCGCGGACGGCGACGTCACGTGGAGGTTCGATCGGGCGTTCCTCGAATCGGAGTGGACCTGCATCTACGGGTCGGGGTGCCGCGGCATCCTGCCCGACGACACCACCGACCTCCAGCAGGGCTGCTGCTCGTACGGAGCGCACCTCGGCGACGGGCCCGAGGGCCGCGCGGAGGCGCTCGACGTCGCCGCGTACGCCTCGGTGTTGACCGATGACCAGTGGCAGCTCCGGCACGAGTTCGTCGAGCACGGGCCGGCCGGGCTCTTCACCGACGCTCACCGCAACCACACCCGCGTCGTCGACGGCGCATGTGTGTTCCTCAACCGCCCCGGGTTCGCCGGTGGCGCCGGATGTGCGCTGCATGTCGGTGCGCTGGCGGCCGCCGAGTCCCCGACCGACTGGAAGCCGTCGGTGTGCTGGCAGCTGCCGATCCGCGTCGACTGGGAGGACGCCGGCGACGACCGTGAGATCGCGACCGTTCGACGGTGGGCCCGCTCCGACTGGGGCGAGTTCGGCGAGACGATGGCGTGGTGCTGCACCGAGCGCGACGAAGGGGGCGAGGCCTACCACGGGAGCGAACCGGTCGTCGCCTCGCTCGCCGACGAGGTGACGGCGATCGTCGGCGACGCCGTGTACGTCGAGCTGCGCCGACGCCTCGACTGACGTCATCGGCGCGATACCGTCGGCCCATGCAGGTCGAGACGCATCTCCCGTTGGGCAAGGTCGATCCCGGTCTCCGTGAGACCGAGGTGCCCGTCGACATGACACGGTTCCATCTGGACGCCGCCGTGGTCGAAGAGCTCGGATTCGACGGCCTCGTGCTGACCGAGACGAAGGAGGACCCGTTCATCGCGATGGCGATGGCTGCGACGACGACCGAGCGCATCGACCTGACCACCGCCGTGGCGATCGCGTTCCCGCGCTCGCCGACGGTCACGGCGATGACGGCCTGGACCCTCCAGCGGGCATCGCAGGGGCGGTTCCGGCTCGGCCTCGGCACACAGGTGAAAGGGCACATCGAGCGTCGATACGGCGTCCCGTGGAGCGCGCCCGGGCCATGGCTCGAGGACTACGTCGATGCGGTGAAAGCTGTGTGGACCTGCTGGCAGGAGCGCACCCCACTCGACTTCCACAGCGACCACTACGACCTCACGCTGATGAACCCGCTGTTCGACCCCGGTCCGATCGAGCATCCGTTCCCACCGATCCACCTCGCCGCGGTCAACCGCCACATGGCGCGGTTGGCCGGCCGACACGCCGACGCGGTCCGGCCGCACCCGATCTGCACGCGCCGATACATCGACGAGGTGCTCCGTCCCGCGGTCGAAGAGGGAGCGGCCGAGCGCGGCCGCGCCACCGACTCGATCGAGATGGTGGCGTCACCCCTGATCGTCACAGCACCGACCGAGGCCGAGCTCGCCGCCAAGGTCAGCACGGTGCGCTCGCGCATCTCGTTCTACGCATCCACGCGGACCTACCGGGCCGTGTTCGACCTGCACGGCTGGGGTGACATCGGCGAGCAGCTGTCGGCGCTGTCACGCCAGCAGCGCTGGGACGAGATGGAACGCCACGTCAGCGACGAGATGGTGCACGAGATCGCGGTCGTCGCTCCGTACGACTCACTGGCCGAGGCGGTCGCCGACAGGTACGCAGGACTCTGCGACCGGGTCGAGTTCTCGATTCCCGCCGGCGACCCCGACGAACGGGCACGGCTCGCCGAGATGGTGCAGACGATCCGCTCGCGGTGACTCGGTGAGGCGGACGATCGGGACCTATGCCGGCCCGAGCCCGATCGACGCGGCCGCTTCCCGTCGCGACGCCTCGGCCCGTTCCCGGACCCAACACCCCTCCAAGTGGTCGTTCACGAGGCCCATCGCCTGCATGAATGCGTACATCGTCGTCGGACCCACGAACGACCAACCACGTCGCTTGAGCCGGCGCGAGAGCTGTGTCGACGCGTCGGTGAGCGCTGGGATCTCGAGCGGTGGGCCGGTGTCGAAGTCGGCGGCAGGCCAGAGGTAGGCCGCGAGCGAGCCGTGCTCGTCGATCATCTCGAGCGCTCGGTGCGCATTGTTGATCGTCGACCGGATCTTGGCCTGGTGTCGCACGATGCCCGCATCGTCGAGCAGCCGTTCGACATCACGTTCGTCGAATGCGGCGACGCGGTCGGGGACGAAGCCGGCGAACGCCGACCGGAAGTTCTCCCGCTTGCGCAGGATCGTCAGCCAGCTCAGACCGGCCTGGAATCCCTCGAGACAGATCTTCTCGAACAGCCGCGTGTCGGAGGTGACGCCGAACCCCCACTCGGTGTCGTGGTAACGGGCATAGTCGGGGGCGGACGCACCCCACGAACACCGGGCCCGTCCCGTGTCGTCGACGACCAGCTCGATGGACACGCGTCACGAGCTCCGGGCCGCGAGCTGCAAGCGCCGCTCCATGCCGTGCACCGCTGCAACCAATGCGTCGTTGACCGGCGTCGGTACCCCCGCACGGCGGCCACCGGCGGTGACGGCGCCGTGCATCACGTCGACCTCGGTCCGCGCGCCCTTCTCGATGCTCTGCAGCATCGACGCCTTGAATCCGTACGGCAGGCCTTCCCACGCCCGGCGCCACGGGACCTGAGGATCGCTGGTCGAGACGTCGATGCCGAGCGCACGCGCGACCTCGATCGCCTCGGCCACGGTCGCGATCGCCATCCGTTCGACGTCGGGGTGGACGGAGAGTTCGCCATAGGGCAGGCCGGTGAGTGCGCTCCAGGCGCCGGTCGCGACGTTGACGAACAGCTTCTCCCACATCATCGCCACGATGTCGGTGCTGATCTCGACCGCCATCCCCGCCGCCTCGAAGGTGTCGGCCAGTGCCAGCAGCCGGTCGCTCCGCCGACCATCGAGCTCACCCAGCACCGTCGCCCGCCCCTCGACGCCGAACTCGATCACCCCCGGACCGGTCATCCGTCCACCGACGAAGGTCCGACCTGCGAGCAGCCGGTCGCGACCCACGACCTCGGCGATGATCTCCTCGCACCCCACACCGTTCTGCAGCGTCAGGACCAGCGTGCCGCCGCCGACGAGATGCGCCGCATCCTCGATCGCCGAACGGGTGTCGTACGACTTGACGAGCACGACGAGCAGATCGGGAGGTGGAAGGCCGCCGGTCGACGTGGCCGCTGCGACCGGGATGTTCGTCGATCCACGATCGTCGACCAGCGTGAGCCCGCCGCGCCGGATCGCGTCGACGTGTGCCGCGTTCCTCGACACCAGCGTGACCTGGTGGCCCGACCGGGCCAGCACCCCGCCGATCACCGATCCGAGCGACCCGGCGCCGAGCACGCACACCTGCATGGCGCCGACGGTACCGCCGGGTCGGTCAAGGACGTGAAAACCAGGTCAAGTTCTACTCGTCCGAACCCGATGACACGGGTATGACGATGGCTGAGCACCGAACCGATTCGCATCCGGCTCTCGCCGCACCAGCGGGCAGCGAGGTGGTCGCGGTCGCGAACGCGGCGACGGCGCGCGCCGACCACGACCCGTCGATGGGTGAGCTCGTGATCGTGGCCCGCACGGCCGACGGTGGTCATCGTGCCATCGGTGGCGGCGGCATCGGACCGCTCCGGGCGGCGATCTCCGTCGCGGTCGCGGCCGGCAACCACCGCCTGTGGAGAGGCGTCGAAGGACTCGGGACCGTCGAGCGATCGGCGCGGAGTCTGCCGGAGATCGTGCGCACCGCAGCCGAGGCGAGCAACGTCGCCACGGCGCACGTCGGCTGCATCCTCGACGGCGCCGAGGCCGACGCGTCGGACGTCGGCAACGTGGCCGCCGTCGCCGTCTGGTTCGAGATCGACGGCAACGTCGCCGGCACCGCTGACCGCCGGGCGACGATGGAACTGCTCGGCGTCGCAGCCGAGCGCCAGCGGACGTTCTTCGCCGCCCAGGCAGCCGAGCGAGCCGCCGCGGCCGCGGCCGTCGAGCACGCGTCGTCGGGACGTCGCGACTTCGACCCCGACGACCCGTCACTCGACCGCGTCACCGGACTCGCCACGCGGGCCGACTTCGAGGGTGCGATGGACAACTACGAATCCGACGAGGCCACACTGGTCGTGGTCGACCTCGACGGCTTCGCGAAGGTCGCTGCAGAGTACGGCGACACGATCGCCGACGCGGTCCTGCGCGAGCTCGCCGACCGCATGGTGTCGTCGTGCCGACGCGACGACCTGATCGCTCGCATCGGTCCCGACACGTTCGCGATCCTGTTCGCCGACGCTCCCCGCTCGATCGGCCTCCAGATCGCCAAGCGCCTGCTCGACTCGATCGCCATGCCGCTGCCGATCGCCGGCGGGCCGGAGGTCGTCACCGC
Organism: uncultured Acidimicrobiaceae bacterium; assembly: GCA_963973395.1. Taxonomy (GTDB): domain Bacteria; phylum Actinomycetota; class Acidimicrobiia; order Acidimicrobiales; family Ilumatobacteraceae; genus Ilumatobacter. The sequence goes on along the minus strand of CAXBAZ010000061.1, from coordinate 5,138 downwards.
CACGGTGGCGCTCGCCCACCAGTTCGGTCTGGTCGACATGGACGAACTCCTCGAGTCGGCCGACGACGCCGTCGCCAGCGGCAAGCGCGCCGGCACCGGCCGGCTCGTCATCGCCTCGTAGGCAGCAGCCGCTACGCCGCGGCCTGCACGCCCGACCGCTCCAGGCGAACCCGGGTCGTCCACGCGTACACCAGCATGGCGGCCGCCAGCAGCGTCGCCATGTCGGCGAGGATGTGGAAACCGGCCGACTGCTTGACGAAACCCGAGCCGAACGCCGCCACCGCACCGCAGAGGCTCAACGTGAGGTCACCGGTGCCCTGCGCCTCGACCCGCGACGACGACGGCACCGACGCAGTCAGCAGCGTCGTCCCGCCGATCAGGCCGATGTTCCACCCCAACCCCAGGAGGAACAGCCCGATGAAGATCATCGCGGGCACGTAGCCGGCCACGACGGCGGCCACCGTGCCCGAGCCGAGCACCACGGCACCGAGCTGGATCGCCTTGACCGCGCCGACCCGGTCGACGAAGCGTCCGACGAGCGGGGCGAGGCCGAACATCCCGAGGATGTGCACGGCGATCACGAGCGCCGAGAGGTCGGCGTGGTCATGGTCCTTCATGTGCGGCGGTGTCATCGTCATCACGCCCACCATCGCCGCCTGCGATCCCGCCATCGCGACCAGGCCCAGCATCGCGCCCGGCGACGAACGGATCACGCCGTACGAACGTCGGACCTGGCGGATCGGTCGCGTCCGCTCGGCGTGCGGGTCGGTACCACCGACGAGCACCAGCGGGTCCGGACGGAGCGCGAAGAAGTAGACGACCGCCCCCAGGAAGAAGAGCGCACCGGCGAACAGGTACGGGCCGATGTACTCGTCCAGACCGAGGTACTCACCGAATCGCTTCTCGAGCGGTGTGAAGGTCGGTCCGAACACGGCCCCGAGCGTGCCGATCCAGACGATCGCGCCGATCGCCCGTGCCCGATCCCGGTCGCGGGCGAGGTCGGCGGCGACGTATCGGGCCTGGAGCGTGGCGGCCTGTCCCGACCCGAACAGGAACATGCCGAACACGAACAGCGGGAACCACCGCAGCTGCCCGCCGGTGGCAGCGACCCCGGCGCCGAAGCTGCCGATCAGCAACGCGACGATCAACCCGGGCCGTCGTCCCCGGCGGCGCATGAACGCCGCCAACGGGATCGAGATCGCCGCAGCACCGAGTGTGAAGGCGGCACCGCCGAGACCGGCGAGCCGGTCGCTGCCGAGCATGTCGGACGCGAGCAGGCTCACGACCGCCACCGACCCGGCCACGGCGGCCTGCCCCGGAACGACCGCCAGGCGCAGCACGTTGAGCGTCTTGGTCTGCTGCTCCTGGAAGGCGTCCATCGACGAGTCGATCGACTCGAGTCGAGTCATCCGGTCACTCTGCCATGCCGGCGCTCCGCGAACGGGCTCAGACGGCGACGATCGAGATGTGGACCGGCCGGCCGTCGGTTGGCGGTCGGTCGGCGTCAGCCGTCGGAATCCTCGTCGGTGCTCTCGTCGTCGGTGCTCTCGTCGTCGGTGCTCTCGTCCGTCGTGTCGGGACGGTTTCCGTCGGGAACGTCGGGGAACTCGTTGTCGACGCCGGGGGACGGCGGCTCGTTGGCGAACTCGCGCACGGGACCCTGGCTCGGATCCCCTCCGGCTTGTGGGTGAAGGTGGCGGGGCATCAGGCGTCGTCCTCCCGTTGCTCGGTGTCTGGACCGGTGCTCATACCGTGAGCGTTGCCGACCACGCGCGACGTGAAACCTCGACGGGTCAGTGGCCGGCCAAGGCCTCCCGGAGGAACCGCCCGGTGTGGCTGGCCTCCACCGCGGCGACGTCTTCGGGCGTGCCCTCGGCGACGACCGTGCCGCCACCGCTGCCGCCTTCGGGGCCGAGGTCGATGATCCAGTCGGCGGTCTTGATCACGTCGAGGTTGTGCTCGATCACGAGCACGGTGTTTCCCTGATCGACGAGGCGCGACAACACGGTCAGCAGGCGACGGACGTCGTCGAAGTGCAGGCCGGTCGTCGGCTCGTCGAGCAGGTAGATCGTGTGCCCGGTGGACCGCTTGGCGAGTTCGGTCGACAGCTTGACCCGTTGGGCCTCGCCGCCCGACAGCGTCGGCGCGGACTGGCCGAGCCGGACGTAACCGAGGCCGACGTCCATCAACGTCTCCATGTAGCGGGAGATCCGAGGCTGGTTGGCGAAGAAGTCGACCGCCTCGGCGACCGGCATGTCGAGCACGTCGGCGATGTTCTTGCCCTTGAACTCGATGTCGAGCGTGTCACGGTTGTAGCGCGCACCCTTGCAGACCTCGCACGGGACGTACACGTCGGGGAGGAAGTGCATCTCGATCTTCAGCGTGCCGTCGCCGGAACAGGCCTCGCAGCGACCGCCCTTGACGTTGAACGAGAAACGTCCGGGCTGGTAGCCGCGCACCTTGGCCTCGTTGGTGGTCGCGAACAGCTTGCGGATGCTGTCGAACACCCCGGTGTACGTGGCCGGGTTCGAGCGCGGGGTCCGTCCGATCGGCGACTGGTCCATGTCGATGATCTTGTCGAGGAACTCGATGCCCTCGATCTTCTTGTGCTTCCCGGCCGGAACCTTCGACCGGTAGATCCGCTGCATCAGGACCGGCAGCAGGATGTCGCGCACCAGTGTGGACTTGCCCGAGCCCGACACCCCGGTCACCGCGACGAAGCAGCCGAGCGGGATGTCGACGTCGAGGTTCTGGAGGTTGTGTTCGCGGGCGCCGCGAACGGTCAGCTTCTCCGGCTTCGGTGGGCGGCGCGTCGCCGGCACCGGCACCGACTTCTTGCCCGACAGGTACTGGCCGGTGACCGACTCGGAGACCTTGGTGATGCCCTTGACGGGGCCGCTGTACACGATCTCACCCCCGTGTTCGCCGGCGCCTGGGCCGATGTCGACGATCCAGTCGGACTCGCGGATCGTCTCTTCGTCGTGCTCGACGACGATGACGGTGTTGCCGAGGTCGCGCAAGCGGGTGAGCGTGTCGATCAGCCGGCGGTTGTCGCGCTGGTGGAGGCCGATCGACGGTTCGTCGAGCACGTAGAGCGTGCCGACCAGTCCCGAACCGATCTGGCTCGCCAGCCGGATCCGCTGCGCCTCGCCACCTGCGAGCGTGCCGGCCGAACGCGACAGCGTCAGGTAGTCGAGGCCGACGTCGAGCAGGAACCCGAGACGGGCGTTGACCTCCTTGGTGACACGCTCGGCGATCAATCGGTCGCGCTCGCTCAGTTCGAGCGCCGCCAGGAACTTCGCCGACTCGCCGATCGCCATGTCGCAGACCTCGGCGATGTTCTTCTCGCCGACCGTGACGGCGAGCGTGAAGGGCTTCAGGCGGGCGCCACCGCAGGCCCGGCACGGCACCTCGCGCATGTACCCCTCGTACTGTTCGCGCGAGTAGTCGCTCTCGGAGCCCTCGTGGCGCCGCTTGATCCAGGGGATCACACCTTCGTATTCGGTGGAGTACGAGCGGTTCCGGCCGTACCGGTTCTTGTACTTGACGGTCAGCTTGCCCTTGGTGCCGTGCAGGATCAGCTTCTGCTGCTTGGCCGTCAGCTGCTCCCAGGGTGCGTCGAGGTCGATGTCGTGGATGTTCGCGACCGACTCGAGCATGCGGGTGAAGTACTGCGTGTGAGCGCTCCGCCAGGGGACGATCGCGCCGTCGCGGATCGACTGCTCGGGATCGGCGATCACGAGCTCGGGATCGACCTCGAAGGTGGTGCCGAGACCGTCGCAGGTGACGCACGCTCCGTACGGCGAGTTGAAGGAGAAGTTCCGAGGGGCGGGCTCGTCGTAGCTCTTGCCGCACACCGGGCACGCGAGGTGCTGGCTGAAGGTGAGCGTCTCGGGTTCGGGTTCGCCCTCGCGCGCCACGAGCTCGACCTCGGCGACGCCGTCGGCGAGCGTGAGTGCGGTCTCGAGCGAGTCGGTGAGCCGCCGCTCGATGCCGTCGCGCAGCACCAGTCGGTCGACGACGATCTCGATCTTGTGCTGCTCGTACTTGGCGAGTCGTTCGTCGCGCTGCAGGAACTCGTCGATCACGACGGTCTCGCCGTCGATCCGGGCGCGCACGTAGCCCTGCCCCGACAGGTCGGCGAGCAGAGTGTCGTACTCACCCTTGCGACCCCGGACCACCGGCGCCAGCACCTGGAACCGCGACCCCTCGGGCAGCTCGAGGATGCGGTCGACGATCTGCTGCGGTGTCTGACGCTGCAGCATGGTGCCGTCGTCGGGACAGTGCTGCACACCGATCCGGGCGTACAGCAGCCGGAGATAGTCGTACACCTCGGTGATCGTGCCGACGGTCGAGCGCGGGTTGCGGCTCGCCGACTTCTGGTCGATCGAGATCGCCGGTGACAGCCCTTCGATCACGTCGACGTCGGGCTTGTCCATCTGACCGAGGAACTGCCGCGCGTAGGCGCTGAGCGACTCGACGTACCGACGCTGACCCTCCGCGTAGATCGTGTCGAACGCGAGACTCGACTTGCCGGAACCCGACAGCCCGGTGAACACGACCAGCTTGTCGCGCGGCAATTCGACGTTGACGTTCTTCAGGTTGTGTTCGCGGGCGCCGCGGACCTCGATGATCGGGCCGGAGGGCGTCGCGTTCTTGCGCGGAGCCATTGCCTTCGGAGGCTACCGACCCAGCGGGCACCGGCCCGCTGGAGAGGAGGTGGAATCAGTCACCTGGGGGACGCTAGCAGACCGACCGAACAGGTGTACGACCGGATCACAGTGAGCACAGCACGTCGGCGAACACCTCCTCCGCGTCGACGTCCAGGCCGCGGTGGGCGAACCACCCGCACACGTTGAGCACATCGCGGTGCAGGAACCCGACGCCCTGCGGGTTGGCGGCGATGTCCACGGCCTGCGGGAGGTCGATGAACCAGAGGGTGCCCTCCCACCACAGCAGGTTGTACGCGGACAGGTCCGCGTGGGCGAATCCCTCCCCTACCATCGTGTGCAGACCGGCGACGAGCTGGTCGAAGGCGTCGGCGAGGTCGGCCCCACCCAGGCGCGCCGCCTGGAGCTGCGGAGCGGCGCCGTCCTCGTCGCCGACGTACTCCATGTCGAACACGTTGCCGTCGCACG
>CAXBAZ010000060.1:0-10998 GCA_963973395.1 uncultured Acidimicrobiaceae bacterium | reverse complement strand
GAGGAGGCGCTCAAGCTTCATCCGGCGGTCGCCGACGCCGCGTGCCTCGGTCTGCCCGACGAACGGTTCGGTGAGACGGTGTGCGCGGTCGTGGAACTCCGACCGGGAGCTTCGGCCGAGTCCGACGAACTCATCGAGCACTGCCGGGCGCGGCTGGCCCGTTACAAGGCGCCGCGGACGATCGTGCTGGTCGACGACCTGCTGCGGGCGCCCAACGGAAAGCTCGATCGTCCGGCGCTCAAGGCGATCGCCATCGACCGGTCCGCGTAGTCGCCGGTCCGCCGGTCGGCCGCGACCCGTCGCACGACGCGTCAGGCCCGCGGGAAGTCGATCTCGACGGCCTGGATCTCGTACTCGAACTGGGCTCGTCCGACCGACGGCGTGCCGACCTGTTCCCGGGTTCGGCGTGCTGCATCGTCGTCGATCACGGTCGGTGTCCCGATCGCCTCACTGCCGACCTGGACCCGGCACGCATCCTCCATCGCGAGGAACCACCAGGCGGCTTCCTCGACCGATGTGCCGACGGTCAGCAATCCATGGTTGGCCAAGATGACCGCCTTGTGCCCCCCGAGCGCCCCTGCGATCGCGTCGCCCTCTGCGGCCTCGAGCACGACGCCGCCGAACGTCTCGTAGAGCGCATGATCTTCGAAGAACGCGCAACCGTCCTGGGTCAGGGGCTGCAGGAGGCGACCGGTCGTCGACCAGATCTTCCCGTACGGAGAGTGCGCATGCGCTGCGCCCACCACCTCCGGGCGAGCGCGGTGCACACGTGAGTGGATCGCGAACGCGGCGGCGTTGAGCGTGCCGTCTCCTTCGAGAACGCGTCCGTCGCCATCGACGAGCAGGAGGTCGGACGGGCGGATCAGCGAGAAGTGCCGAAGCACCGGGTTGACCCAGAACCGGTCCGGATACTCGGGATCGCGGGCGCTGATGTGCCCCGCGGCCCCGTGCGTGACGCCATGTGCGGCGAGCAGACGCAGCGACGCCGCGACGCAGTACTTGCGGCGCGCTCGCTCGTCGCCGGCGCCGTCGTCGGATTCGAGCATGGTCATGCCGTTGCTCCACGTGCATCGCATCTGCCCGCGCCGCGGCCGAACCGGCGGGATCCGGACTCGGACCTTCGACGAACCCGGACGAGGATGATGGCCAAGGGTTGAATCATTACTATGATAGCTCATCATGGCGACTGCATCGTGTGTCCCGCTCGTGGACTACCTCGTACTCGACGACGGTGACCCGCACCTCGAGGCCCGGGAGTGCACGAATTGCGGCGCCCGGTTCTTCGATCGCCGGAACGCGTGCGCGAGTTGCTTCGGGGCTGACTTCACCGCCGTGGCAGTCGCCACCGACGGGGTTCTGCGGTCGTTCTCGATCGTGTCGTTCGCCGCCCCAGGCGTCGACGTCCCGTTCGTCGCCGGCATCGTCGACTGCGCCGGAACGACCGTGAAAGGCAACGTCGTCAACTGCCAGCCGGACCCCGAACACGTGAAGCTCGGCATGCCCGTGCGTCTGGCCACATACTCGCTGGGCGTCGATCGCAACGGGACCGAAGCGATCGCCTTCGGCTTCGAACCGGCCTGAGAACACCGCCGGGTGCCGCTCGGCGTCCGCTGCCTGCTACGGAGGAACACAGACATGAGTGCAAGCGACGAGATCTGGATCCTCGGGATCCACATGACCAAGTTCGGCAAACACTTCGATCAGGATGTCGTCGATCTCGGTTCGGAGGCGGTTCGGGGTGCGCTGACCGACGCCGGCGTCACGATGGCCGACATCGGCCTGCTGGCGGCAGGCAACCTGATGGGCCCCGGCAACTTCGGGCAGAACCTGCAGAAGCAGATCGGTCAGACCGGCATCCCCGTCTACAACGTGTCGAATGCGTGCGCGACCGGGGCCACGGCCCTGCGGACCGCGATCATGGCCGTGAAAGCGGGCGAGGTGCGCATGGGTCTCGCGGTCGGTGTCGAGAAGCTCGCCGGTGCCGGTCTCCTCGGCAGCGCCGGCGAAGCGAAGGCGCGACCGGACGAATGGACGCCGTCGGGTCGCTACGGTGCGATCGGTCCGGTCGACGGCCGGATCGGCACCGAGGCGATGCCCGGTGTGTTCGCTCAGATCGGGATGGAGTACGGCCACGAGTACGGCGGAACCAGCTTCGAGCTCTTCGCCAGGATCAGCGAGAAGAATCACAGCCATTCGACGCTCAACCCGCTGGCCGCCTACAACAAGGCGATGTCACTCGAGCAGATCATGGGCGACATGATGATCGCCTATCCGAACACCCGTCCCATGTGCTCGGCGAACTGCGACGGCGCAGCCGCCGCCGTCGTCGTCGACGGTGAGACCCTCAGGTCGTTGTCGCTCGAGCAGCGCCGCCGGGCGGTCAAGGTGACCGCCTCGGTGCTGACGACGGACCCCTACGAGGAGGCATGTCAGGTACTGCCGAACATCAACACCCTGACGCGCAACGCCGCCGCGCAGGCGTACGAACAAGCGGGTGTGGGTCCGGCCGACCTCGATCTGGTCGAGCTCCACGACTGCTTCGCGACGGCCGAGTTGGTCCACTACGACAACTTGATGTTGTGTGAGCGCGGCGGCGCCGTCGACTTCTTCGAGTCCGGCGCGCCGTGGCGCACCGGTTCGACACCGGTGAACGTCTCCGGCGGTCTGCAGTCGAAGGGCCATCCCATCTCGGCGACCGGAATCGCCAACATCTGGGAAGTGGCGCAACACGTTCGAGGCGAAGGTGGCGATCGTCAGATCGAGGGAGCCCGGATCGGTCTCGCCCACGTCATCGGGCTCGGCTCGGCGTGCGGCGTCCACATCCTGGAGAAGTCCGCCGCCTGATCCGGCGACGCCGGCTACTCGGGATCGTCCCAACGACCCAAGGGCGGCTCCACCTCGTCGGCGACGAACAGTCCGTACGGGCCCATGCTGATGAAGAAGAACTCGGCGCCGTCGGGCCCGGGTGTTTCAGGGCCGTAGGCGTAGCCACCCTTGACCCACCGGAAGCTGCCCTCCCGGAACACGCCCTCGCCTTCGATGTGGAGTTCGCCGCGCCGCACGATGTACAGCGTGTCGGACAGGTGCCAGTGGGTACGGCCGGCGATGCCGGGCATCAGCTTGACCGCCATCGCGTAGTGGCCCGAGTCAGGATCGACGAGCGTCTTGGTGAACGTGCGACTCGCCGATGCGTCGCCGTCCTCGCCGACGTAGGGCACCCATGGGAGCGCGTCGAGTTCGATGAGGGTGCACGGGGCGAGGGGGTCGGCCGGTGTCACGATGAGCTCGGCGCCCAATCTGGCGACCAACGTGTCGGAGATGTTCATGACGGGTCCTTTCGATGACAGGTGTCAGCGGCAACGTATCAATGATCAAGATGATGGGGCGAGCCGGGTCGATCGAGGTCGTGCCGTTTGGTGGGTTCGCCGCCCGCCGGTCAGTGACGGGCCAGCCAGTCGGTGATCGCTTCGGCGAGACGTGCCGGCTGCTCCGGCAGCATCGCGTGGCCGGCCTGCTCGATGACGACGAGTTCACCCCGACCCTGCAGATCCGTCATGAGCTGGATGCCATTTGCGGGCGGAGCGATGACGTCCTCCGCGGCCTGGACGACGAGGACGTCGACATCGCCGCTGCGCCACCATTCATCGGTCGGGACCTCGGCCATCGACGCCCCCTGCATCTCTGCGACCTCGGGATGCCAGCCGTCGTGCCAGGCCGTCGGGTCGTTCCCGGGCGCGAAGAAGGCGCGGCGGACCGCCTCGAGATGTCGTTCGGCATCGAGCGAGCGGTCGAAGACGGCGAGCAGTGCCCGGCCGTCGTCCGGCTCCGGGAGCACCGCCCCTCCGCAGCCGAGCAGCATCACCCCGGCGACGAGCGTCGGGTGCCGCGTTGCCGTCAGCCGGGCGACCCGGTTGCCGAACGCGTGACCGAGGACATAGGCGGGCGAACCGTAGAGTTCGGCCACGGCTGCGACGTCATCGGCCAGATCACGCAGGTCGATGTTGTTCGTGCCACGTTCGGTTCCCCCGATGCCGCGCGGCTCCGGCGCGGCCACGAGGTACCCATTCGATGCGATCATCTCTGCGAGTTGGTCGAAGTCGCGGGCGCTGCGTCCGAGCGACGCGACCATGACGACCGTCCTGCCGCTTCCGGCGGTCCGGACCTCGATGCTTCCCGCAGGACCATCCACATGTTCGACTCGCATCCGGGGTCAGCTTAGATCGTCATCATCTATACCTTTGACATCTTTGACAGTATGGATGTTAGAGTGTGCAGGGCCGAGGTGGACAGCGCTTCGGGGTGTGAGGGGAGCGTGATCAACATTCGGTTCTGGAGCCGTGCTGCAGCTGAACCAGATCGGATCGTACTCGTGACGTCCGACGGTGTGGAACATCGGGCGGGCGACGTGCTCGATCTGGCGAACCAGATCGTCAATCGTCTCCGCGCGGGTGGTGCCGACGTGGGCGATGTGCTGGCGACGGTGTTGCCGAACGGTCTCGAAGTGCTCGCGGCGTATCTCGCCGCCATGCAGGCCGGGTGGTATCTCACGCCGATCAACCACCATCTGACCGAGTCCGAGATCGGGTACCTGGTGGAGAACTCCGGCGCTCGGTGTGTCATCGCGCACGAACGGTTCGCGGGCACCGTCACCGCGGCCCTCGAACCGCTCGCATCCACCCCCGAGTTGGTGTTCGTCGGCGAGGTCGACGGCTATGAATCGGTCGATCAGTGGCTCGCGGCGACGCCGGCCACCACCCCGAGCGACCGCACCGCGGGGGCCGTGATGTACTACACGTCGGGCACCACCGGTCGGCCCAAGGGCGTCCGCCGGCCACTCGCCGAGTCGTCCCCCGATGACGCCGCGATCCCGTTCCTCGACATGCTCGGATTGTTCGGGATCACGACGACGAGCGACGATGTCCATCTCTGCACCTCGCCGATGTACCACACGGCCGTGCTCGCGTTCGCCGCGTCGGCGCTGCACACCGGTCAGCAGGTCGTTCTGATGGACCGGTTCGATGCCACCACCACGTTGGAGTTGATCGAGCGCCACCACGTGACCAACTCCCACATGGTCCCGACCCAGTTCCACCGACTGCTCGCCCTGTCCGACGATGTGCGCGCCGGGTTCGACGTGTCGTCGCTGCGGTACGTCATCCACGGGGCGGCGCCGTGCCCGCCGGACGTGAAGCGCCGCATGATCGAGTGGTGGGGGCCGGTCATCTACGAGTACTACGGCACGACCGAAGGCGGCGGAACATTCGTCGACTCGACCGATTGGCTCGGTCGGCCCGGCACCGTCGGGCAGGCCTGGGAGGGCGCCGACATCCGCATCCTCGACGACGACGGCGAGGAGCTCCCGCGTGGCGAGATCGGGGCGGTGTACATCTATCTCGGTCCCGAGGGCTTCCGATACCACAACGACGACGAGAAGACCGACGCCTCGCGGCGCGGCGACTACTTCACCGTGGGCGACATCGGGTACATGGACGACGACGGCTACCTGTTCTTGAAGGACCGTTCGTCGAATCTCATCATCGCCGGCGGTGTCAACATCTATCCGGCCGAGATCGAGAATGCGCTGCTGTCGCATCCCGAGGTCGCAGACGTGGCGGTGTTCGGCATCCCCGACGACGACCTCGGCGAGCGCGTGGTCGCTGTGGTCGAAGCCCGGTCGGCGCTTCCCGACGTCGACGCGCTGCGAACTCACTGTGAACGGCTGCTCGCCCGCTTCAAGGTGCCACGCGAGTTCTCGTTCGTCGCCGAACTCCCCCGGGACCCGAGCGGCAAGTTGTTCAAACGAAAGGTCCGCGAGACCTATCTCGCGGACACGAGTTCTCCGACCGGCGCCGCTGGTCGGGACAACCCAGGGTCGTCAGACCACTCACGAAAGGAAGACCAACCATGCTGAGACGAAGGCTGTTGGCGGGCGCCCTCGCGCTCGCACTGGTAACTGTCGCGTGCGGAGGCGACGACGACGTCGCCTCCCCCGACGAGCAGACCGCCGATGACGGCACCGCCGACGATGGCACCGCCGATCCCGAACCGACCGGCGACGCCACGAGCGACGAGCCGACCGGTGACGACGCAACCGGTGACGACGCGACCGGTGACGCCACCGGTGATGATGGCACGACGGGAACGTCGGACGACGGTTCCGCAGGAGACGCCGATGGTGTCCTGCGGTACCCATGGGTCGCGCCGACGAGCCTCGACCCGCACAAGTCGTCGATCGGCGCCGACAAGTACGTGCTGTATCCCATGTACGACCGCCTGATCCACCTGTCGCCCGATGTCGAACCGATCCCGGGCCTCGCGACGGCGTGGGAGTTCTCCGACGACGGCACCTACCTCGAGCTCCAGCTGCGTGAGGGCGTCGTCTTCCAGGATGGCGAGCCGTTCGACGCCGAGGCCGTGAAGGCCAACATCGAGCGCGGACAGTCGCTCGAAGGCTCGTCGGTCGCCGGTAACCTCGCGGTGATCGAATCCGTCGAGGTCATCGATCCGATGACGGTCCGATTCAACCTGACCGGTCCCGCTGCCTCGCTCCCGATCACGCTGGCGAACCAACCTGGGATGATGATCAGCCCGGCCGCGCTCGACAATGCGGATCTCGACCAGAACCCGGTCGGAGCAGGCATGTACCGTCCGACCTCCTACGAGCCGGGCGTGAAGCTGACGCTCGAGGCGTGGGACGAGTACTGGGACCAGGACGCCCAGCAGCTCGCCGGCATGGAGATCTCGATCATGCCCGACTTCACCGCCCGCTTGAACGCGCTGCGCGACGACCAGCTCGACGCCGCCCGACTCGAGCCCGCCCAGGCCAGCGAAGCCGAGGCCGCCGGCCTCCAAGTGTTGGCCCAGGAGTCGATCGAGATCGGCATGCTGTCGCTCAACCGTGCCAAGGCACCACTGGACGATGTTCGAGTTCGTCAGGCGCTCAACCACGCGATCGACCGTGAGGCGATCGTCGACGGGCTCTTCTTCGGCCTCGGCACGCCGGCCGTGCAGATCTATCCGGAGGGATTCATGGGGCACAACCCCGACGTCACTGTCGATCGGTACGCGTACGATCCGGATCGAGCCCGTGAGCTCCTGGCCGAGGCAGGCCTCGAAGACGGCTTCTCGATGGAGATCAACGTCGCCGCCCTCGACTTCGTCGTGGCATACGCCGAGGCGATCCAGGCACAACTCGGCGAGATCGGCGTCGACGTCACCGTCAACCCCGTCGAACTCTCCCAGTACGGTCAAGTCGTGTACATCGACGCCAACGGCGAGGGAACGGCAGTGATCGGTGCCGCCCGGCCGGACCCGAGTGAGACGGCGCTCCAGTTCCAGCCCGACGCGTTCACGAACCCCGGCGGCGCGTCGTCGCCCGAGGTGGAGGCGCTCTACCAGCAGAGTCTCGATCAGACCCTGACGGCAGACGAGCGGGCCGCCGTGCTCGAAGAGCTGTCGGCCACGCTCGTGGAACAGGCATTCGCTCTGGTGATCTTCCATCCGCAGAACCCGTGGGCCTTCAACGACACGGTGACCGGTCTGCAGAGTTGGAAGGACACCATCGAGTTCCGGGGTGTCGGGATCAGTTCCTGAGACCTGGGTGAATTGAAAGGATCATGACGATGCGACGAGCGGTGGTGAGGCGTCTCCTGGCGCTGATCCCACTGCTGCTCGTCGTGTCGTTCATGGTCTATTCGTTGTTGCTGTTGACGCCGGGCGACCCGGCGATCACATTGGCAGGTGACAATCCGACGCCCGAGCAGATCGCCGAGGTCCGGAGCCAACTCGGGCTCGACGATCCGCTCATCGTGCAATACGGACGATGGGCGGCCGACGCCGTACGCGGCGATCTGGGAACGTCGCTGTACAGCTCCGCGTCGGTGACCGACGCGATTCGATCCCGGCTCCCCGTCACGCTGTCGATGACGGGGGCGGCGGTGTTCTTCTCCCTGATCGTGGCGGTGCCGATGGGCCTGCTCGCAGCACGCCGTCCCGGCGGCGTGGTCGATCGGCTGTCGACCGGGGTCGCGACCGTCGGCATCGCGTTGCCGAGCTTCTGGGTCGGCATGGTGCTCATCATCCTGTTCGCGCTGCGGCTCGGATGGTTCCCCCCCGTCGGCTACGTGAGTTTCGGGGACGACCCGCTGGGGTGGGCACGTCACATGGTGCTCCCGGCGATCGCGCTCGGCACGGCCGCGGCGGCCGAGACCACGCGGCAGTTGCGCGGAGCGATGCTCGACGTCCTCGACTCCGACTATGTTCGAACGGCTCGATCGAAGGGAATGCGGGGCCGGACCGTGCTCTACAAGCACGCGCTCAAGAACGCCGGCAGTCCGGTGCTCACGGTGATCGGTCTGCAGGTGACGTTTCTCCTGGGCGGTTCGGTGATCATCGAGCAGATGTTCGCGATCCCCGGTCTGGGCTCACTCGCCGTGACCGCTGTTCTGGCACGGGACATCCCGATGATCCAAGGTGTCGTGCTCGTCGCGGTCGTCGTCTCGGTCGTCGTCAACCTGCTGGTCGACCTCGCGTACGCGTGGCTGAACCCGAAGGTGCGCGCCGAATGACCGTCATGCTCGATCCGTCCGACGGCGAGATCGTGACCGATCCGCCCGCCGGTGTGGTCACACCCGGTCGCCGAACGACGTTCTGGCGGCGCTTCGCCCATCGACGGTCGGCCGTCGTGGCGCTCGTGTTCCTCGCCGTCGTCGTCACCATCGCGGTGTTCGCACCGCTGTTCGCACCCGACGACCCTGCCGCGCAGAACCTCCGGCGTGTGCTCGAAGGCCCGAGTGGTGCGCACTGGCTCGGGACCGACGAACTCGGGCGCGATGTCTTGAGCCGTCTGGTCTACGGGGCCCGGGTCTCGTTGCTCGCGGCGGCAGAGGCCGTGCTCGTCGGCTTCGTGCTCGGTGTGCCGCTCGGACTGGTCAGCGGGTTCTTCCGGGGTTGGGTCGACACGGTGGCGAGCCGTATCGCGGACGGCATCCTGAGCTTCCCGCCGCTCCTGCTCGCGATCGCCATCGTCGGTGTGCTCGGGCCAGGGTTGACGAACGCGATGCTCGCGATCGGCGTGGTGTTCGCGCCGAGGTTCTTCCGCGTGGTGCGCGGCAGCGTGCTCGCCGTCCGCGAGGAGACGTTCGTCGATGCGGCGAGAACGCTCGGATGCACGAACGCCCGCATCATCCGTACTCACATCCTGCCGAACGTGGCCTCGCCGCTGCTGATCCAGATCATGCTGGCGACGGGGCTCGGGATGTTGTCCGAGGCCGGACTCAGCTTCCTGGGACTCGGTGTGCAGCCTCCGGACGCCAGTTGGGGATCGATGCTCGGATCGTCGTACCGCCACGTCTCGCGTGCGCCATGGCAGGCCGTGTACCCCGGTGTCGCGATCGTCCTGGTGGTCCTGGCCTGCAACATGATCGGTGACGGGCTGCGGCGTGGATTTCGTCGACGAGGAGAACGACAGGAATGACGGCAGCGACGAGTGTGGAGGTATCGACACCTGACGGGCCGGCGACAGCCGATCCCAGGCTGCTGACCATCGACGGGCTGACCGTCGAGTTCGCGACCGAGGGCGGGTGGCGTCCGGTGGTCCAGGACGTCGGCTTCTCCGTCGACCGCGGCGAGATCGTCGGTCTGGTCGGCGAGTCGGGTTCCGGCAAGTCGGTGACCTGTCTCTCCGTGACCCAGTTGCTGCCGGCCCGGACCTCGCGCATCGTGTCGGGCCGGATCCTGCTCGACGGACGTGATCTCAGGCTGGCTGCACCGCGCGAGCTCGAGGACGTCCGCGGCCGACAGATCTCGATGATCTTCCAGGAGCCGATGACCAGCCTCAACCCGGCGTTCACCGTCGGCGAACAGATCGCCGAAGTGGTACGACGTCACCGCGGGAGCTCCCGACGCGACGCCATGCGCCGAGCAGTCGAGATGCTCGATGCCGTCGGCATCGCGGCACCCGGGCAGCGTGTGCACGCGTACCCGCACGAACTGTCGGGCGGGATGCTGCAACGGGCCATGATCGCCATGGCACTGTCGTGCGAGCCGAGCCTGCTGATCGCCGACGAGCCGACGACGGCACTCGACGTCACCGTGCAGGCGCAGGTGCTCGACGTGCTGCGGTCGATGTGTGCCGAATTCGGAACCGGCGTGTTGTTCGTCACCCATGACCTCGGCGTCGTCGCCGACCTCTGCGACCGGGTGGTCGTCATGTACGCCGGGCAGGTGGTCGAGGAGGCGCCCATCGATCCCCTGTTCGACGCTCCGAACCATCCGTATACGTGTGCACTGCTCGACGCCCTGCCGCAACTGGGTGCGCGGCGCGGTCGCCTGTCGGTCATTCCCGGGATCGCTCCCCGGGCGGGACAGTTTCCGTCCGGCTGTCGATTCCATCCACGATGCCCGGCGTCGACCGACGCGTGTGTCGCTCGGGACGTCGCGCTCGAAACCTTCGAACCGGAGCGCTCGTCGCGCTGCGTCCGCCGCGCCGAACTCTTCGACGGTGGCACACCATGACCGACTCGACCGTGCTGCGCGTGCGCGACGTGGCCGTCACGTTCTCGCGGCGGGGTAGGAGGCACGCGACGAGTGGGGTCCGGGCGCTCGACGGCGGCAGTCTCGAGTTGGCGCGTGGCGAAACGTTGGGCGTCGTCGGCGAGTCGGGTTCGGGCAAGAGCACACTCGCCCGGGTCGTGATGCGGCTGCTCGACGCCGATCGCGGCGAGGTCGAACTCGATGGTGTGCGGGTCGACCAGCTGTCCGCGAGCGAACTCCGGCGGCTGCGGCCGCAGTTCCAGATGGTGTTCCAGGACCCGTACTCGTCGCTGGATTCCTCGATGACGGTCGGCGAATCGATCGCCCAACCCCTCGTGGTGCACCGCACCGTCCCGAAGTCCGAACGTCCCGACGCGGTCGCGGCGTTGCTCGAACGTGTCGGGCTGGGCCGGGACTACGCCGACCGGTACCCGGACGAGTTGTCCGGCGGTCAGCGGCAGCGGG
>CAXBAZ010000059.1:0-11053 GCA_963973395.1 uncultured Acidimicrobiaceae bacterium | reverse complement strand
TCATCGAGGACCCCGGCCGTGTCGTTGCGCAGATCGCGCACGGCGAACCTCTTGGGCTCCTCGTCATGACCGGCGGTCGGATCAGCGACGGCGGCGTTCCTGCGAGTCATAGGGCAAGCGTGGCACGGTCGTGTGCTGCGCGTCGATAGGCGATCAGCTCGCAGGCCAGCCCGGCCGTGGATTCGCGGGCAGCAGAAGTTGATACGCCAGTTCTTCCGAGAACTGACCGCCGCCCCTGGACAACGCAGCGACCGCACCGTCATCCGACGGGCCTTCGAACGCATGCTCTGACCGTGCCGCCATCCACGTCTGTCCGTCGCCCTTGCGGCTTGGGCGGCTGGCGGTCAGCGGTGGCGGGACCCCGGACGCGAGCAGAGCGTCCTTCCGGGCATACGGCTACGAGTTCACGCCGCGGTTGCGCGAGCACGGGGTCTCGGAGATCGCCGAGGGCGATCGATCCGTCCGGCGGACACGTCGGTTGCGTCGATCCGACCGATCCCTGTAGACCGACCTCGCGCTCGAGCCGGACCTCACCGGTGTCCAGAGGTGTTCACAACAGTCGTCGCAACCGCCTCGCCGGATTCCAATGCCTCTGTGTGTGCCGGGCCCGGCCTCGCCCCCGACCCGCCGCCGTCCCGCCTGCCTCGATCTCCGGGCCCACGTTCACCACTGGCCCGTCTGGGGCGCCGACCGAAAACCGATGAAGTCGTCGGACGATCCGTGGGCCGACCTGCTGATACGAGCAGCCGAGCGCTATCGGGCGAGCAGCAAGTTGGCGAGTGCTTCCACACCGGCGAGGTCTGCCACGTTGTCCGGAAGACCGACGAGGTAGTAGGTGCCACTGTCGCTGCGGATGGCGAAGCCTCCCACGTTCGCGAATCCGGCGCCGCCAGGGAGCAGGACACCTTCGCCACCGGGATTCGAACCGTTGTTGTAGCGCTCGAGTGAACTGTCGAATGATTCTGCGTATTGCTCATTCGTGCCGGCGCCGGCGGTGCCGACCCGGTCGCCGGCCTCGTCCGCCGGGAAGGTCATGGTGCAGTTGCTGTCGCCGCCGCTGAACTCAACGGTGGTACCCAGCGCAGCTTCGACCTCAGCGACCGTGAAGACCTCGCTACACGGCCCGGGTGCTTGGCCTGAATCGGAAGTGTCGGCGCTGTTGTCGGATGGTTCCTCGCCGCTGGTGTCCGACACGGGCTCGGTGCTCTCGGTGGCTTCGGCCGGTTCGGCGGCCAACGACGTGGTGGATTCGGACGCAGTGTTGTCTGCAGCCGAGTCTTCGGAACCACCCCCGCAGGCAGCCAGGCCGAGCACGACAATCATGGAAATTGGGAGGAGCTTGCGAGTACCGGCCATCGGCGGAAGGTAGTACAGCCGGTGGATCCCGAACCAGCGAGAATCCCGGCCCTGACCGTGTTGCTACTCGCGGGAGGTCGCCCGCCGTGAGTCCTCCGCCTCGTTGGCGTCATCGAGGCGCTACTGGGAACGTGGGCCAAGTGCGCATGTGGCTGACCTTCTGACCGAGATCGATGCGACCCGACCTGCATCTTCTGGGGATGACGTTGACCGTGAGCGGCCACGAACCCACTACGCCGATCGCGAACGGCGGATCAGCAACGCCGGGTCGGCGATCAGTTCGGTGAACACCAGTTCCGCCGCTCCGATCAGCCGAGCGTCGAGGCCGAGGTCGGACCGGCAGATTCGACAGGTCGCCCATGGCGCGGCGAGTGCCACGTCGGACGCCGCGTCGATGATCGCCTGTTCGAGAAACGGGAACAGCGGGTGGTAGAAGCCCCCGAGCACGATCAAGGCGGGGTTGAAGATGTTGACCAGGTTGCCGACCCCGATGCCGAGCCAGCGGCCGATCTCTCGAAATGCATCGAACACGACCGGATCGCCGCCGTGCGCCCGTCTGACCAGCCCGTCGATCAGTTCGTGCCGCTGACCCTGCCACTCCACGCCTGTCATCCGGGCGAAGGCTTCTTCGCCGACCTCGGTCTCCCAACAGCCGGTCGACCCGCGCCGACATGGGCGCCCACTCGGGTTGATCACGGTGTGGCCCGCCTCGCCGGCATAGCCGGCGGCGCCCGTCATCGGTGTGCCGTCGACCACCAGCCCCAGACCGAGACCGACTTCGCCGGCGACGTAGATCACGTTGCGGTGATCGCGGGCCGCACCTCGTCGTGATTCGGCCAGCACACTGACGTCGGCCTCGTTCGAGACGCGCACGTGGTCGATGCCGAGCGTCTCTCCGATCATCCTGCCGAGTGGCGCATCGTGCCATCCCCGGTTGGGAGACACGCTGAGGAAACCGTCGGATCGTCGCACCAGGCCGGCAGCGGCGACTCCGGCACCGATGACCGTGTGGTTCGAGGGCAGCGCGGCGAGCAGCGGTTCGGCGAGGCCGTTCAACATGCCGACGATGGTTTCCGGTGTGGCCTGGTGATGGGGATTGCTCACTCGTACCTTGTCGAAGATGTGGCCGCCGAGGCCGACCGTGGCGACGGCGGTGTAGTCGACCTCGAGTTCGATCGCCAGCGCCACGGCGCCGGTGGGGCGCACTCGAGCCACCGATGACGGTCGACCTGGGCTCGACTTGGTGGTGACGCTGTCCTCCACGACGAGGCCCAACTCGATCAGCTCCACCAGCAGACCTCGCACGGTCGAGCGGTTGAGGCCGGTGCTCGAAGTGAGGTCGGCGCGTGACACCGAGCCCGCAATGTGGATGCGCTCGAGCACCGTGCTCAGGTTGTGGCGCCTGAGTTCGTCCGCGGCGATGCCGCGGGTGCGGGCGAGGTGTTCGGTCATGGTGTCAGCGTCTCATGTTGCTGTGTTTGCGAGCGATGTTGCACGTGGCTCGGCGTGGTCACCCGGCAAACACGTGTCCAACCGGCATCACGTCCAGTGTGTCACCGCGGACGCGTGGATCGATTCGATCACCTCGAGGTTGCCGATCGCGTTGGTCGGTGGAATCGGCACGGGTTCCCCGAGTCGGACCGCGCGCGAGAAGGCGTCGGCCTGCACCGTGTACGGATCGGCCTGGGCGATCTCGATCACCTCGACGTGTGGGCGCACTGGAGGATCGCCACCGGAGATCCACCGCACGTGCGTCGGATGGTCGGGTGGGAGGTTGAAGGGAATGTCGATCACCAAGCGCCCGGCACTTCCGAGGATCTCGACGCGCTGGGCGGGTTCCAGCTGGGTCGAGCAGACGAACGTCGCATGGCGGCCGCCGAAGTCGAGCACGACTGAGGTCATCACGTCGGTGCCGAACCGCTCGTCGCGGCGTGACGTGGCACTCACCGAGGTCGGCTCGCTGCCGAACAGCATCCGGGCGAGATCGACCGCATAGCAGCCGACGTCGAACAGCGCCCCACCACCGGCACTCGCATCGTTGCGGATGTTCGTCGGGTCGTCGTTGAGGTAGGAGAACACCGTTTGGATGGCGCGCACATCACCGACCTTGCCGCCGGCGACCAAACCGGTGACGGTGCGCCAGAGTGGGTGCAGCCGGTACATGAATCCCTCCATCAGTGCCACCCCGGCGCGTTCGCAATGGTCGATCATGCGTCGCACGTCCGCGCTGGTCAGTGCGAGCGGCTTTTCGCACAGCACGTGCTTGCCGGCGCTGGCGGCCGCCATCGTCCATTCGGCGTGGAGGTGGTTCGGGAGTGGGATGTAGACCGCCTCGATGTCCGGAGATGCCAGGAGTTCCTCGTACGAGCCGTAGCACTGAGGGATACCGAGTTGGGTGGCGGCGTCTGTCGCCCGTTCGATCGACCGAGACGCGATGGAGACGACTGGGCTGTACGCGCTGGCTTGCATTGCCGGGATGACCTTTCTCACCGCGATGTCGGCCACCCCGAGCACGCCCCACCGGAGGGGTTCGAGGCTCGGTGCAGGGGTCATGGGCGCCGAATCTATGCATAAACGGCGTGTAGTGCAACAAAATTGTGCAGTTGTATGAAGCTGGATGTTGACAGCCCTCATCTTATGTTGCATTCTCATACAATCGTTTGTTGTGGAAACCGACAAACGATCTGGGGATCGTCGCTTCGACACCGACCGACTTCAGCAGCCCGCACTCTCGCCCGAGGCTCGCCTCCGGCACCGTCGAGGAGGACAACCATGACCAGGAAGCATCGACTGAGTGCTGCGGTACTCGCGATTTCGCTCGTCGCCGCTGCGTGCGGTGACGACGACACCGATTCCGACGACGCGGAATCGCCGCCCGCCGCCACCGCCGACGACACGGTCGAGGACAGTGGAGGCGACACGGCCGCCGAGCCGGCGGGTGGGGGCGATGCGACGGTCGGGGTCGCCGTCTTCCAGTTCTCGAACACTTATCTGACGCTGGTTCGCAACGCCATCACCGCCGAGGCGGACGCACTCGGCGTGACGGTCGACGTCGTCGACGGGCAGAACGCGCAGCCGACCCAGAACGAGCAGATCGACCTGTTCGTCTCCAAGGGCTACGACGCCATGGCGGTCAACCAGGTGGACCGCGAGCTGGCCGACGTGACCGCCCGGAAGGCCCTCGATGCCGACATCCCGGTGGTGTTCTTCAACAAGGAGCCGGACCGCTCCGTGCTCGACATGGGCGACGGGTTCTTCTACGTCGGCGCCGTCGCCGAGGAATCCGGTGTGATGCAGGGCGAGATCGTCGCCGAGTACTGGGAGGCCAATCCGGAGGCCGACCTCAACGGCGACGGGATCCTGCAGTACGTCATGCTCCAAGGCCCGGCCGACCACCAAGACGCACAGCTGCGAACCACCCATTCGGTGAAGGCGCTCGAGGAGGCCGGCATCGAGTTGGAGGAGGTGGCGCTCGAGATCGGTGACTGGAGCCGCCCCGTCGCCCAGGAGGACATGAGTGCGATCCTCGCCGCCCACGGCGATGCGATCGAGTTCGTGATCGCCAACAACGACGACATGGCGCTCGGTGCGATCGAGGCCCTGCGGGCCAACGGGTACTTCGGCGACGACGGCAAGTTCATGCCGGTCGTCGGTGTCGACGCGACTGCGCCGGCGCTCGAGGCACTCCAGGAAGGAACGCTGCTGGCGACCGTGCTCAACGACGCAGTCAACCAGGGCAAGGCGACCGTCCGGTTGGCCAGCGTGCTCGCTCACGGTGAGACCCCGACCGAGGAGAACGTGGGCTACCCCATCACCGACGGCAAGTACGTGTGGGTGCCGTACCAGAAGATCCTGCTGGCAAACATCGATGACGCACTCTGACCGGCCTCCCGCTGGCGACCGGAGTCCAGCGTGACCGAATACGTCCTGGAGATGTTGGGGATCCGCAAGGAGTTTCCCGGGGTCGTCGCGCTGTCGGACGTCGACTTCCGGGTCAAGCCGGGCACCGTTCACGCCTTGGTCGGCGAGAACGGTGCCGGCAAGTCGACGCTCGTCAGCTGCCTCTACGGCCTGACGGCTCACGACTCGGGGATCGTTCGGGTGTCGGGCAGCGAGGTGTCGTTCGGCTCGCCCGCCAGCGCGATCGCCGCCGGCATCTCGATGATTCCGCAAGAGGTCCAGTCGGTACCCGACCGGAGCGTGATGGAGAACGTGTGGCTCGGCCGGTATCCCCGAGTCGGGCCTCGGTTCCTCGGTCTCGTCGACCACGATCGGATGCGTCGCGACACCACCGACCTGCTGGAACAGTTCGGCGTGAGCATCGATCCTGACGCGACGGCGCGCACGCTGTCGGTGTCGCAGCTCCAATGCGTCGAGCTGGTGCGAGCGATCTCGCAAGCGGCCAAGGTCGTGATCCTCGATGAGCCGACCTCGTCGCTGAGCGACACCGAGGTCGTCAAGCTGCTCGAACTCGTCGGCCAACTGCGTGCCGCTGGAGTGGCGGTCATCTACATCTCCCATCGCATGGAAGAGATCATGGAGATCGCCGACGAGATCTCGATCATGCGCGACGGGCACATGATGGGCACCTGGGCCACTTCGGAGATCACGCTCGGGCAGATCATCACCACCATGGTCGGGCGTGAACTCACGTTTCGGTTCCCAGAACGGACCCACCAACCGAGCGATGTTCTCCTCGAGGTCCGCAACCTGACATCGTCGGACCCCGACTCGTTCACCGATGTGAGCTTCGAGGTGCGCCGCGGCGAGGTGCTCGGGATCGGTGGCCTGGTCGGCGCCCAACGCACCGAGTTGCTCGAGGCGATCTTCGGACTCCGCCGCATCTCGCACGGCGAGGTGAGGGTCGGCGGTCGGTCGATCGACCTCCGGTCGTCACGGCACGCCAAACGGGCGGGCCTGGCGCTGCTCACCGAGGACCGCCGGGCGAGCGGCATCATCCCGACCCGGTCGGTGCTCGAGAACACCACGATCGCCGCGCTCGGATCGCTGAACCGTTGGCCGGGGGTGGTCGATTCCCGCGCGGCGCGTCAGCGTTGTCTGCAGTACTCGAACCGCCTGAACGTGCGCACACCGAACCTCGAGGCGATGATCATGAACCTGTCGGGCGGCAACCAACAAAAGGTGCTGCTCGCGCGCTGGTTGATGACCGATCCGGACGTGTTGTTGCTCGACGAGCCGACCCGGGGCATCGACGTCGGTGCCAAGTACGAGATCTACACCATCATCAACGAGCTCGCCGCAGCCGGCACGGCCATCGTGATGGTGTCGTCGGAGATGCCCGAGCTGCTCGGTGCCTCCGATCGGATCCTGGTCATGTGCCGCGGTCGCACGACGGGCGTGGTCGACGCGCGGACCACCGAACAGACCACGATCATGCGGCTCGCCGCGGGCATGGCGGAGGAAGCCCATGCTTGATACAGCAACCACCCGTGGGACGGCCGCCGAGACGCCGTCGTCTCCGACTCACAAGGTGCGCGACTGGGTCACCGCCAACGCGATCCTCGTGGTGCTCGGTGCCTTGGTGCTCGGCATCGCCATCGTGGATCCCTCGTTCGTCTCGATCTTGAACCTGCGGAACGTCCTCAACTTCTCGTCGACTCGTCTCATCATCGCCTTGGGTGCCGGATTGGTGCTGATCGCTCGCGGCGTCGACCTCTCGGCTGGACGAATGGTCGGGCTGGCGGCGGTGGTGTCGGCCTCGATGCTGCAGACCGAGACGTATTCGCGCAAGTTCTACCCCGATCTCGTCGAGCTGCCCGTGTGGCTGCCCATCCTGATCGCGATCGCGGTGTGCGCCGTCTTCGGATCGATCAACGGCCTGGTGATCGCCAAACTCGGCGTGCCGCCGTTCATCGCCACCCTGGGGATGATGGTGATCGTCTACGGCGCCAACGCGATCTACTTCGACTCCGAACCCAACAACTCCCAGCCGATCGGTGGGATGCGATCCGATTTCACCGCGATCGGCACCGGAGCGATCGGCTCGGGTGACCGGGCGGTGCCCTACCTGGTGATCATCGCTGCCGCTACGGCGTTGTTCTTCTGGTTCCTGCTGAACAAGACGGTGTTCGGCAAACAGGTCTATGCGCTGGGCGGCAACCCTCATGCCGCCCAGGTCTCGGGTGTGGCGATCGCCCGCAACCTCGTCATCATCTACGCACTGGCCGGCGCTGCGTACGGCCTCGGGGGCGTGCTCGAAGCGGCGCGGACCGGAGGCGCCAACAGCACCTACGGCACGCTGTACGAACTCGACGCGATCGCCGCGTGCGTCGTCGGTGGTGTGTCGACGGTGGGCGGGGTCGGTCGAGTGGGCGGGATCGTCGCCGGTGTGCTGGTGTTCGGCGTGATCAACTACGGATTGACGTTCATCGGCGTGAACCCGTTCTGGCAGCAGATCATCAAAGGCGTGATCATCATCTCGGCGGTCGCATTCGACCTGCACCGCAGCCGCAAGCAAGGCCTCATTCGGGTGTAGCCCGCTCGACGAGCCCGTTGGTGTCTGGCGCTCGCCACGGCGAGCAGATGTCGATCGTCGAGTTCGACTCACGCGCCGGTGATGCGGACTCGCGTTTCGAGGGGGCTCTCCCAGGTCGTGTCGGGCACGAGGCCACTCGCCGTTGGTCTCGGGCAACGCGATGGGAACGGCCCCGCCCTACAGCGTTCCGTAGTGGTGATATACCGTCTTCAGTTGGGTGTAGCGGAGCATGCCCCACTTGCCGTCTTCGCCGCCCATGCCCGACTCCTTCCAACCGGCATGGTGAGCGTGGACAGACTCGCCGAGCGTGCGGTTGACGTAGATCTCGCCGAACTCGAGTTGGTCGACGGTGTTCAGGACGGTCGAGTAGTCCGACGAAAAGACATAGGCGGACAGGCCGTAGCGGCTGTCGTTGGCGATCCCGATCGCCTGTTCGAACGAGTCGATCGCGATGATCGGTGTGACCGGACCGAAGATCTCCTCGCTCGCGATCGCCATGTTCGGTTCGACGTCGCTCAGTACGGTGGGGGAGCACCAGTAGCCGCCTTCGACCGGGCTCGGTGAGGGTCGTCCGCCACCCGTGACGACGGTCGCGCCGGCCGCCACAGCCGTGTCGATCGCAGTCAGGGTCTTGTCGAGTTGAGCCGAGCTGGCCATGGGCCCGAGATCGACGGCGTCGCGAGGGTCACCGACTCGCATCGCACGTACGGCCGCTGCGTACCGCTCCGTGAACTCGTCGGCGATCGACCGGTGGACGAGCACCCGCTCGGCGCTCGTGCAGACCTGTCCACAGTTCGCATGCCGAGCTTCGAGGATCGCCGGTACCGCGATGTCGAGGTCGGCATCGTGCCAGACGATCGCCGGAGCCTTGCCGCCCAACTCGAGCGACACCCTGGTGAGATGGCGCGCTGCCGCCGCCATCACCCGTTTGCCGGTGTCGCGGTGTCCGGTGAACGTGACCATCGAGGTCTGCGGATCGTTCACCATCGCCTCGCCGATCGATCCATCGCCGACCACGAGGTTGAGCACGCCATCGGGCAGGTCGAGTTGTTCGCCGATCAGGTGGAACAGTGCCATCGTCGACAACGGCGAGATCTCGCTGGGCTTCACGACGACGGTGTTGCCGGTCACGAGTGCCGGTCCGAGCTTGCGGCACAGCACGGCGAGCGGGAAGTTCCACGGGCAGATCGCCGCGATGACGCCGAGGGGCTCGCGACGCAGGTCGATGTGCTCACCCGTGACATCACCGGGAAGCAGGTCACCGTCGAGTCGTCGATCCCATTCGGCGTTGTAGCTCATGAACGAAGCGGCGAATGCCAGCTCGGCCCATTCGCGCTGGGAACGGTGGGCGGCGGCGATGGCAGCCGATGCCTGCTCGGATGACGCTTGTTGCAGCCTCGCCACGACCGTTCCCTCGACGGGGCTGTGAACGACGAGTTCGCCGCCCTCACCGCGGTGCCAGCGTCCGTCGATGTAGACCTCGGCAGAGATGTTCGACAATGGATGTCCCTCCTACTAATCATATACGATCCGAACATCGTAGAGGATGGCATAGCAGATCGCACCGACGTTCCACGTCGAGCCGGGTCGATCGGCGTGTCAACGGCACGAGGGGAGGTGTCCCAGACATGCAATGGATCTGCGGCCCACTTCCGACCCGCGACCCGGTTGACACTCCGAACGGTCCCGCAGTACTGTCGCATGAGGATCATATCTGATCAGGCATCGACAGGATCGCCACACCCGACATGCGCTCGACACGGAGGACACCATGATCAACTACCGCAAGGCCGCCGCGCTGATGTGCGCGTTCGGCATGGCCGTCGTCGCATGCGGCGGCGACGACGACACCGCCACCGGTGAGACGCCGGCGCCAGACTCCACTCCGGCCGAGTCGCCGGCGCCCGAGGGCACGACCTCTGATGGGTCCGCGGAGGATCCGACCGACGAGGCCGAAGCCACGTCCGACGGCGAGACCGATCAAACGGCCGGACCGGGCGACTGGGGTGCCACGCTCGAGGACGGTGAGTTCGGTGAGACCTACGACCCCGACCCCGCTCTGGTCGTCACGGGCATGACCGGCCCCGGCGGGCTGCCGAGCGAGGAGCGGGCACGCAACATCGTCCTCGCCACCGTGGCCCGAGCGTCGATCCCGGTCGACGAGGATCTCGCCTTCGAGTGCTGGCAGAACAATGGTTGTGACACCGGGACCGGTGGGGACCTCAAGGTCGGGCTGGCCGACGGCTTCGGCGGCAACATCGCCCGCCAGCTGTTCAAGATGGAGTTCATCCTCCAGGCGCTCACGTACCCCGAGATCGGCGAGATCGCGTACACCGATGCCAATCTCGACACGCAGAAGGCGATTTCCGACGTTCGGAGCTTCGCGGCTCGCGACTTCGACATCATCATCAGCTACCCGGACGCCGGCGAGGCGCTCGTGCCGGCCTACCGCGCCGCGATGGAGCAGGGATCGCAGGTCGTGACGTGGTCGGGGACCGCCGTTGGCGAACCGGGCGCCGACTACCTGACCTACAGCGGTCCCGACGTGTGTGCGATCGCCCGTGCCTGGGGCGAGGAGTTCGGGCGACAGTTGCCCGATGGTGGTGACATCGCGATCCTCCTGGGAGCGCCGGGCAACGAGGTCGACCCGATGCACGAGGAATGCATGTCCGAAACGTTGCCCGACAACATCGACATCGTCGCCCGGCAGGGCGATGCGTGGAGCCGCGAAAGCTACCTGGAGGCGACCTCGGCGATTCTCGCCGAACACCCTGACATCGACGGCTTGCTCGGCAGCTACGGCGACGCGTTCGTCGGTGCGATGCGTGCGTTCGAGGCGGCCGGGATCCCGATGGAGGGACTCGTGACGATGCATCAGGGCGACGACAACCCGTTCCTGTGCGCCTGGAAGGAAGCCGGCGGTCCGACCGACTCGTGGACGGCTGTGTCGCTGCTCATGGAGGGGCGCGTCGGCCTGACGGCATCGATGATGGCCCGCCAGGGCTACGAGGTTCCGCCGGAGATCATCTTCGGTGTGGAACTTCGTCCCGTCACCATGGAGTCGTGCCGGTCCGACATCCCGCCGGATGGCTCGTCGTCGAGCCTCGTCCCTCCCGCCCTCCAGACTCGGATGTTCCCCGAGTAGATCGGCTCCGGACGAGCTGGCCGGCGCACGACCCGTTCGACCAGCGTCGCGGTGGG
>CAXBAZ010000058.1:0-11076 GCA_963973395.1 uncultured Acidimicrobiaceae bacterium | reverse complement strand
TCAACGTCAACGTCGTGCTGACGAGGGCGGTGGCGATCAGTCTCGGCGGAGCCGTCTCGGCCAGTGGTCTCGCGGCCGAGATCGCATCCGTGCTCGGTTCGGACGGCGTCGTGCGGGTCGGCGATGTCGGCCTGATCGCAGCGGTGATCGTCATCACGATCCTGCTCACCGAGCTGGTGACGAACACGGCGGCGGCGGCGTTGATGGTGCCGGTCGGCCTGTCGGCCGCCGCCGAGGCCGGCGTCGATCCACGATCGGTCGCCATCGCAGTACTGATCGGTGCGTCGTGTTCGTTCCTGTCGCCGATCGGCTACCAGACGAATCTGATGGTCTTCGGACTCGGCGGCTACAAGTTCACCGACTTCGCCCGCGTCGGCTTCCCCCTCACCCTCTCGACGATCGTCACGGCGACAGCGATGTCGACCGTGCTGGTGTAGCAGGCGCTCGGGCGCTTTACTTTGTCGAAGGACTCGATACGCCTTCTGATAGGCCCGCTCGTCTGAGGGAAAGGGATCGACACGTTCGTGTATCAACGTTCGGGCCCGAACACGGAGGTGTGCGTCAACATCCGGTCGCCGCCGACCTCTTCGTCGACGTCACGAAGTTCATGAACGTGATCGAGCGCGACGGCGCACGGGTGAAGGGTGCTCTTTCGAGGAGTCGTCCGTCAATCGTCCGAGTCAGACGGCGAGGCGGAGGCCCCGTCAGGGCGTGTGCCGCCTTCGGCCGAGCGCGTGACCAGCTCAGCCGTCCCCGTCGTGAACCTGATCTTGGACGCGTGCGATAGTCCATACTCCTCACACCATTGGGCGACAATAGCGGCTTCGTCGTCACGACGGACGTCGTCGAGAAACACGACGCTGGTTGCGTCGAGCCGGTCTCGAAGCATCGGAACGGCGGGGAACCGCGCTTCAGGTCCCGTGGCACCGGGCGGGCCATCGACGAGCAGGATGTCGATGTGCTCAGGCACGTCGATATCTTCAAGCCGGTACCAGCGGTACAAGCGGTCACCGATGGGAAGCTCCTCCAGGGGCGCTAGCGCGATGGTCGCCCAGTCCGCCATTCCGGCCGCCGCGACCATGTCCGCTGTGCGAGTGGCGTACTTCGGGTCGTGCTCGATGGCCAGTACGTGGCCGTGACCGACTCGTTGGCATGCCATCGCAAGGATCACGGTCGACGACCCGCTCCCCAGTTCTACGATTGTCGACGGTCGACGGTCGAACACTCGGCGCACCAGGTGTGCAGCCAGGTCGGCGCCGATCGCCCACTCCTCAAACAGGGCCGGGAGCGCCCCGTTGGGACGCAGGAGTGCGTAGAGAGCGGCGAGGCCGTCGACCTGACCGTAGAGATGGCTGTTCTGAGTCGTCATCCATTGGTTGCCGCGCCGCTGCTGCGAAGCGATCTCCGAAGCGAACTCGCGCCGTACGGACTCCAGATCCTGGCGCAGCGCTGTGACGTCCGTTGTCACTCGATCGATCAAGGCATTGGTGTGGGACACATCTCGCGCAGCCGAGGCGGCCGAGACATCGACGATCTTGTGCAGCCGAGCCGTGTCGGGCAGCCCGTTGAGCGAACTCTGTACGTCGGCGAGCATTGCTGCGAGTCCGCGGATCTGCTCATCGAGGCCGCCCACGATCCGATGGCTCGGTAGATCGTCGACCTTGCGGCCGACCCGCGCCAGTTCGGCACTCAAACCAGATATCACACGGTCGCGCCGCCGTCGCGCGCGCAGCATTCGGATCCAGCGGTGGCGGATAGCTGTCCATCCGACGAACCCGCCGACGACGCCGAGCACGAATACCGCAGCCGCGAACGCCAATGCCAGATAGCCGGCACGCGAATTGCCGTCGCTGTCCATCGCCAGCATGAAAAAGCCAACTGTGACGAACGATGCAACTGCCAGCGATGCCGCCGCGGCTGCGGCGACCACGAAACGAAATGGAATGTGCATCAGCTACCACCCCGGCGTTCACACACGTGGAGCCCCATCGTGTCGTCATTCAGGGCCGTGGGCCACGCCTCTGGGGCAATGACGAATGGGAGCCGCGCGGTCTGCAGCTCGCGGCGAACGGCATCGGTGGCGGGATACCAAGTCGCTTCGTGTCCTGCGATCTCCCGCAGGCGTCGAATCCAGCTGTGCGTGATGGCAGAGTCGAGGGTCCGCGGCAGATCCGGCTTGTCGTCTGGCGGCGCTCGGTGCACGACGACAGCCACCTCCTTGGGGGTCAGCCCCGGCAGCGCCACAACCTTGTCGTTCAATACGTCGCCATTGGCGATCACAAGCAGGTCGGTATCCACCGACTCGCCCGCGGAAACGAAGCGTATCGTTCGTCCGTCAACTGCATTGATGATGTGCGGACAGAGCGGTCCGAGGGGTTGGTCTGCCATCTCTCGATATCGGTCGAACTCCGCCTGGTAGAGCGGCACGTGGATCAGACCGACGGACCGCCCGCTTGCGGTCCAGCGTTCGATTCCGAGCATGACAGATGCCGCTGCCTCGTCGAGCGTCAAGTCGCCGAGAACCACGACATCGACTCTGCACTGCGCTGGTTCACCAGCATCGAGTAGGCGTGGACGATGAATCGGAGCCGGGCGTGACTGTGCCGACACGGGGAGCGAGTCGACGAAGTCAGGGCGCGCGTGCCATCGAACGTACGAATCTCGGTAGATACGTCGAGCGCCCGCACAGTGCTGCAACGACAGGATGCCGGTGCCCGTGATGCTCGACGTGAGAGACGTCGATGCGCGAAGACAGAAGCTGAGCGGAACGTCGGGGTGCAGCTCAATTACCGATGACGGTCCATAGAACCGGCGACATCTCTCGATCAGCTCGTTGTCGGCCGAAGCTACCGGATCGTCCCACTGGCCAAGGACGTCGAACACGCGCCTGTGTGCCATGAACGACGAGGTGTTAACGACGATCATTTTCGGCCGGGGGCGCAGTGACGGTTCGACGAACTCCAGATCGAAGGAGGTACGTACGCAGCTCGTCTGGGATCCGGCCACGCTGTCGTTGGCGATGAGGTGGTGGACCTGTCGTTCGATCTTCTCGGGATGCGACCAATCGTCGGCGTCGTGCACCGTGACGAACTCGCCCGTTGCATGCGCCAAGCCACAGTTTCGAGCTGAGTACGCACCCTTGCCCTCATTTCTCACGACCGTGATCCTCGGGTCAGCGAAAGTGGCAGCGACCTCCGCCGTGTCATCGGAACTGTCATCGTCGACGACGATGACTTCGATGTTGGCCCAAGTCTGTTCAATGAGACCTTGGAGCGCATAGCCGATGACCTTCGCAGCGTTGTAGGCCGGCATCACGATCGAGACTCGCTGCTTCGAAGCGGCGCTCCCCGCGTGTGTCGCAGCCCGCACGTTGCTCAAGTTGAGCGGCAGCTCTGGGTCGCCTCGCCGGATCGGCGCGATGCCGCGACGTTCAAAGATCTCATTGACCGTCGCCAGCACGTCGGACACGTGTGCGCCAGACTTCAATAGGATGTTCGCGCGTCTGAGGATGTCATCAGCGGACGGACTGGCTTGTTCTGGAGGAGCGTCGAGCAACGCCAACGCGTCCTGGTATCGCCCGCGCCGCGTGAGCAGGTCGACCGCCAGCAATCGCGAGGTTGCGTCGAGCTCCTGTTCGCGGCCAATCTCGACCACGCGGTCGATCGCATCCAATGCCTCGGTTTCACGGCCGAACGTGGCATGCCAACGCGCTACCTCGGTGAGCGCCCGTTCCTCGAACGCCGGGCCGTGAACGCCGGACGCGAACTCATCGAGACTGGCAAGTGCCCGCTCCTCGAAGCCTAGCCAGAGCATGCGCACGGTCCGGCCGACAAAGCTCAACCGCATACCCTCCTCCCGATAGCTCGCGACGTGAATCCTTGACCGGACGGCGTCATGAGTCTGGAGGCTAGTGGGCGCCACCGTCGACCCAATGCATCATGGTGTGCCGCTGCAAGACCCCACGCCGCCGTGCGTCGGATGATGGCAGGGAATGCTCTCGACTCCCGACAAAGACGAGCCGCACCGACGGCCGAATAGCCACGGCGACACCATCGGCGGTTCCTGCTGCCAAATCAGTGCTCTGCCGAGCCCCTGCTATCGTGGATTGTTCTGCATCCCGTGCTGAATCGACGGTGAATGAACCGATGAATCCCGTGACTATCCCGCCCGACATGTCGGTGCGGCGCGTAATCCTCCGCGAGCATCCGGTGAACGAGCTCGCCTCGTCTGTGCGGATCGACTACGAACGCAAGTTTGGGCAACCACCACAGGAACCTGGTGGTTGGTACCACGCTGATGACTGGCACCGAGTGTCGTACGTGATCGAGATGCTGCGCCCCGGTGGCCGATTTCTCGACGTTGGTTGCGGCGCCGGGCAGTTCCTCAACATGGTCGCTCGGGCAGGTCGGTTCGAATCGGTGACTGGGATTGACAAGGCCCGGTTCAAGAAGTACACCGAGTTTGAGCCCGACGTTTCAAAGTCCGACGGCGACATCGGCTCGCTTCAATTCGATGACGACTCGTTCGACGTCGTTACGTGCATGGAGGTGCTCGAGCACGTCCCCGACGAAGTCTTCTTAGGGGGCATCGAAGAGCTGCGGCGTGTCTGCCGAGGTCAGCTCATTATGTCAGTGCCATTCTGCGAGCCGGAACCGATCTCGAGGACTCACGTGCGGCGTTTCGAGGTCGACGACATCCGTGCGCTTTTCCCCGACGCGCGGCTGACGCTCCTCGATCGTCCGCGCATGCCGTGGATGGTCATGGAGGAGAGGTTCGGTGCCACGAAGGGATCATGGGCCGCTGCGGCCATCCGCGACGACTCGGACCCACGGGATGCGACGATCGCTCGCCTTCGATCGGAAGTCGAGGCGTTGCGGAACCGGAAGTCGATTCGGCTCGCTAATTTCGTCGGGCGCACCGTACGCGGGCTGGAGAACAGGATTCGAGGCTGATCGTCGTCGCTACCGCCGGCAGCCAGATGATCTGCTGCGCCGAGAACCGCGAATGCGTCTCGGCAGCGGATGTTGAGGTGGCCCCGTACACTCGGCACGCGATGTACAACGCTCCTGAAATCCATTCCGTCGACCGCCAGCGCGTGACCGTGATCGGTCTCGGATACGTCGGCCTGCCACTCGTCGTCGAAACTGCTCGTGCCGGGTTTCGTTGCGTCGGTCTCGACACGAATGTGACGACCGTCGAACTCCTGAACAGCGGAAAGTCACACGTCGACGACATCTCCGATGATGACATCCGCGGCCTGCCCGAGGGTTCGTTCCGTGCTACGACGGACCCTTCATGCCTCGCAGATACTGATGTGGTGGTGATCTGTGTGCCGACGCCGCTCGACGAACACCGAGCGCCTGATCTCCGAGCGGTCGAGCTGGCCGCAGCCACGATTCGGGAACACCTCCGGCCGGGCATGCTGGTCGTCCTCGAATCGACCACCTATCCCGGTACGACCGACGGACCCGTTCGAGACATCCTCGAGCAGTCTGGCCTCGTCGCCGGTTCCGACTTCGCACTCGCCTTCTCGCCCGAGCGGATCGATCCTGGCAATCCGGTGTTCAAACTCCGCAACACTCCGAAGATCGTCGGTGGGCTCACGCCGGCGTGCACCGCACGCGCAACCGCTTTCTACGCGCAGATCGTCGACACGGTCGTCCCGACCGCGGGCACGCGGGAAGCGGAGATGGCCAAGTTGCTGGAGAACACGTACCGGCACGTCAACATCGCGCTGGTCAACGAGATGGCAGTGTTCTCCCACGACCTCGGCATAGATCTGTGGTCTGCGATCGACGCCGCCAAGACGAAGCCGTTCGGGTTCGCCGCCTTCTACCCCGGGCCTGGTGTGGGCGGCCACTGCATCCCCATCGATCCCAACTACCTCTCGCACCAGGTTCGGACCCTCGGCTACCAATTCCGATTCGTTGAGCTCGCCCAGGAGATCAGCCAACGGATGCCCACGTACGTCGTCCGTCGGCTGCAAGACCTCCTCAACCGGCACCGCAAGCCCGTTAATGGCTCGACGGTCCTGGTGCTCGGCCTCACGTACAAGCCTGACATCGCCGATGATCGAGAGACGCCGGCTCGCGGGGTAATTACCGATCTCCTCGCTCTCGGGGCCGACGTCGTCGGCCACGATCCCCATCTCGACCGGTTTGAGGTCGATGGCGAACCGGTCACTATGAGCACCGACCTCGTGGAGTCGCTGCGTAGCTGTGACGCGGTCTTGGTGCTTCAGCATCACAGCGAATACGACCTCGATGTGATCGCAGCTGCCGCCCCGCTGGTGTTCGATACGGGCGGACGCGCTCGTGGCGCGAACGTCGAACTGCTCTGAGCCGCCGCCAGCGGTCTCTCTCCCATGGGTCGCGTTGAGCGCACAGTTGTGGTCGCTAGTGTCGTTGATGTGATCGGTTCGTCGAACGTTCCACTGAGTTCCACGCGGGCATGAGTACAGCTCAAAGATCATCCGGAGCGCGCTCACTGCTGTCGCTCGCCCCGATCTACGGTGGGTTCCAGCGTCTCGTGGGTGCTAGCAGGTTTCGTGACGTGGTGGCCGCGGAGTACCTGCGCGTCCGCGCCGGCGACCGGATCCTCGATATCGGGTGCGGCGTGGCCGACATCCTCGAATCGATCGATGACGACGTCGAGTACGTCGGCTTCGATCCCAACCCGTCGTATGTCGCAGCTGCCGTCGCGCGCTACGGGCACCGGGCGACGTTCACCACTGCTTCTGTCGGCCTCGAGGTCCCGTCCGACAGCTTCTCCATCGTGATCGCGATCGGGGTGCTGCATCACCTCGACGACGACGACGCCACGACCCTGTTCGACCCCGCCCGCAACGCGCTGACGACGGGGGGACGATTCGTCTCGGTCGATCCGACGTTTGTCAGCGACCAGCCACGAATCGCGCGGGCGCTGATCAAGGCGGACCGTGGTCGGTGCGTCCGGACGCCGGACGAGCTCGAAGCGTTGGCGCATCCGATTCTGCCCGACGTTCGCATCAACGTGCGTACCGATCTCCTGCGCATGCCGTACACCCACGCGATCCTGACCGCCTCGAAGTAGTCGCCGGAGTTTGGCCGGCTCGCCGACGTCGGTCACGCTCGGCCACATGGCGGCCGTGCGCTATGCGCTGGCGGCGAGCAATGAAGCTCTGACGAGGTGGGTGGTCTCGAGCGCGCGACATGGACGCCAGCCCAATGTCGACCATGTCCGTTGAGGTGCCACATTGCCCACCTGCGTTGAGATTTCGATCCCAGTACGGGATCGATTGACCGTGGCCTGCATCATCGCGGCCACGACGTCCCGGTATTTCCCGCGGCCCTGATGCGCGCTCGCCACGCCGGCGAGACGTACATCGGGGAGCTCAATCGACCAATCGATCACCGCGAAGCCGACCCATTGATCGTCGTCTCGAACGCCGAGGAAGCCATCGTCTGCGGCGGTCAGTTGCGCCCACTCAACGTACCCTTCCAGGGCCGCGCCGCGATCGAGCAACGGATTGGCGGAATAGTGGTTGCGATATCCCGCGAACGTGTCTGTGACCATTGAAGCGAGGAGATCGAGGTCGTGGCAGACCACGACATCGTCACGCGGGGCCGGAGGACGCTCCCGGTCGTTCACCCAGTTCCAATAGATCAGCGAATCGGCGTGGATCGCCACGTAGCCGTCAAACCCAGTCAGCTCGACCCAGCTCGTCGACCAGGTGGACGGCCGGCGCACGATCACGATGTCGAAGCCCTCCGGGTTAGCCAGTTCTTCGACGGACTCGGGGCTCCAACGTCCGATCCGAAGCCCGAATCGGACGGTCTCGCGCGGCGACTCCTCAATCATCGCCGTGAGCCGCTCTTCACGACACCGTGGTCCCGTTGCGGGCGGCGATCATGGCTGCGACGAGACTGTCGACTACATACCCGATCTCGGTGTCGGACAACGTGTTGTAGAACGGCAGCCGCAATAGGCGACCGCTGACGTCGTCTGTGACCGGACACGGTTCGAACCGGTCACCGAGAAGCTCGGCACCGCGTGCGCGGTGAAGCGGGACGTAGTGAAACGTCGGTTGGACACCTCGTTGGCGCATCGCTGCGATGACACCAGCCCGCATGCTGGCAGCCGGCAACAGGACGTAGAACATGTGATCGGCGGGAGTCGCGTCCGTTGGCTCGTACTGCAGCGTGAGGTCGAGGTCGGCCGCGACCGGCTCCAGCAGGGCTCGATATGTCGTCGCCACGCGACGGCGTTCGTGACGGATGTAGTCAGCGGCATCGAGCTGCGCCAGGAGGAACGCGGCGAGCATGTCACTCATGCCGAACGACGAACCGTGTCCCTGCCACGTGTACTTGTCGACCTGTCCCTCGAGGAACTGCCGGCGGTTCGTCCCCTTGTCGAGCAGAATGTGAGCCGCGTCGACCAAGGATTCGTCGTTCACCACCAGCGCTCCACCCTCGCCGCACACGAAGTTCTTGGTCTCGTGGAAGCTCAGCGTCGACAGCTGACCAAACGTGCCCAACGGTCGACCGCGATGTGTGGCGAACAGCCCGTGCGCATTGTCCTCGATGAGCGCGCATCCGTGCCGAGCCGCGATCTCGCTGAGACGATCGACATCGCTCGGCACTCCTGCGTAGTGCACTGTGACGATCGCCTTCACTTCGGGTGACATCGATGCTTCGACGTGATCCGGGTCGAGACCGAGTGACGGACGTGTGATGTCACAGAATCGAATCCGGGCCCCCTGCCGGGCAAACGCCGTCGCCGTCGACGTGAAGGTGAACGACGGAACGATGACAACGTCGGACGGACCCAATTCGAGCAGCATCGCCGACATCTCGAGTGCATCGGTGCACGAGGTCGTAAGCAACACCTCGGCGCCGTCGTGCGCCGCTGCCAGACACTCCGCCACCATGGCGGTGAAAGGGCCCTTGGCAGCCGTGTGACCGGACTTGACCGCGCGCTCGACGTTCTCGAGTTCCTTTCCCGCGAGGGTCGGTCGGTTGAACGGTATCGACTGCGTCACGGCATCTAGGGTAGCCATCGATGTCAAAACTATCCGGCTCGGTCGAAGAGGGGATCTCGGTCGTGGTCCCTGCGTATCGGACGCCCGGCACCCTTCCGGAGCTCTGCGACCAGTTGCTGCGCCACGTCGCCCCGCTGACCAATCGGATGGAGTTAGTGATCGTCGACGACGGAAGCCCTGACGACACATGGCGCGATATCGAGCAGATTGCGGACGCGCACGACTGGGTGCGGGGCGTCCGGCTGCTCCGGAACTACGGACAGCACAACGCGCTCCTGGCTGGGCTGCGCACGGCGCGCTACTCGGTCATCCTCACGATCGACGACGATCTCCAGAACCCGCCGTCCGAGGTCCCGAAGTTGCTCAGCGCGCTGACGGCGAACGTCGATCTCGTATACGGCACTCCGATCGAGCAGCCTCACAGCATCGGACGGAATGCTGCGTCAGTGTTCGCGAAGCGATCCATGGCACGTCTGCTCGGGCCCGACGTGTACCCGAACTCGAGTGCGTTTCGGGTGTTTCGGGCCGAGTTACTTCGTGGCGCCTCCGGGGTACACGACCCCTTTGTGTCCCTTGACGTGCTGCTCAGCTGGTCGACTACGCGCGTTACCTCGGTCAACGTGCACTTCGCCCGACGATCCGAGGGGACGTCTGGATACAGCTTCGGCAAGCTGCTCCGGCACACCTTCAACATGATCACCGGCTACAGCACCCGTCCACTGCGAATCGTCAGCGTGCTCGGCTTCGTGTTCGCAACCTTCGGGTTCGGGCTGCTGGTCTTCGTCCTGGCGCGTTGGATCTTTGGAGATTCCAATGTCGCTGGATTCACCTTTCTCGCCGCAGCTATCTCGGTGTTCTCGGGTGTCCAGCTTCTCAGCCTCGGCGTAGTCGGTGAGTACCTCGCTCGAATGCACTTCCGAACGATGGGTCGTCCGCAGTACGTCGTGCGCGAGTCGGTGGCCGTCGATACGACCGAATCCGCAGGCTGACTTTGCGCAGTTGGAAGTCGCAATTCTCGACGTGCACGTCCGGCTCGACGCCGATCGGCCCAGCGGTGCTCGGCGATGCCGTAACGGGGACGGGGGATCAGCAGGAGCTCTCCAGCACGCACCGGTCGACCTGCTGCAACCAGACGTAGCCGCGACGACGAAGCCCCGGCTCGCCGTGTTCGAATTGTCGCTGTTGCAGCAGCAGGTCGGAGCGTTCGACGTCCTCGGCCGCGGGTTGGCGCTTTCCTGCTTCCACGAACACATAGCCGACTTCGAAGGATCGCGGCAAGGGTTCTAACGTACCGATCGCTCCCTCAATCTGCTGATCGATCCGATCCCCGGCGTTCGTCGCGACGGCCCAGCACCCCGAGTAGTATCCGACCTGCGGCGCGTAGCTGGTCAGGACGATGCAGTCGTCAGGCCACTCCTCGTTCACGCTCACACCAAGTGAGCGGATCTGTCCCCAGGCGACGACGTAGCTTTCGTGGGCGGTGCGGACCTGGCGAGCAACGGTCAGTGTCAGCGCTGCGCACAGAGCGACAACGATGACACCGGCGACTGCGCGGAGAGTTCGGCCAGTGACCGCAGCCCACGCAGCCTTCACCGGCCAGGACAGACCGACCCCAGCGAGAGCCGCCCAGTAGGGGATCGTCAGCGCGAGGTAGTTCGGGACGATCAGTCCCACGCTGGCCACGATGGCCGCGAGTGAAAGGCACGCTGCGACAGCGAGACCGGTGACCGTCCAACCATCGAGCCGGCGGAACAGCGCTCCGAGCACCGCGCATGCGATCCCGACAGCGAACACCATGGCGACCACCGGCGACCACATGTGCGCACCCAACTCGGTGGAGGGCTCCAGTACATTGCGCAGGTCCCGAAGGCCGGTG
Source organism: uncultured Acidimicrobiaceae bacterium (assembly GCA_963973395.1). Lineage (GTDB taxonomy): Bacteria > Actinomycetota > Acidimicrobiia > Acidimicrobiales > Ilumatobacteraceae > Ilumatobacter. The sequence goes on along the minus strand of CAXBAZ010000058.1, from coordinate 181 downwards.
CTGTAGGACAGTTCATTGCGATCGATGAGCTCCCGATTGGCCGAGGCCGGCGACTGCCCGCCGAGTGCCAAGAGCTGGGTCATCACGACGAGCACGCACGTCAGCCCTGTGGCTAGACCGAGCATGGAAGCCTGCGCGACCAGCATCCAGTCGCGCTCGCGGGCGACGCGCGGGATGGCAA
>CAXBAZ010000057.1:0-11115 GCA_963973395.1 uncultured Acidimicrobiaceae bacterium | reverse complement strand
CCCTCGAGCAGCGCCAGCGCGCCGTCGACGTCGCCGTCGAGTGCCCGCTCGTAGAAGGCGAGCTCCGGCGGAAACGTCTCGGGCAACCGGCCCGCCGTGAGTTGGCGGCGGATGTCGTCGAAGCCTGATGGGACGAGGAGGTAGCCCGCCGGCAGCGAAAAGACGCCCAGCGGTTGGGGACGTTCGATGACCGCGCTGGTCGTGGTGGCGAGCGAGGTGGCGAGATCAGCCATTGAGGGGCCCTTCGATGGTTCGGTTGGCGCCACGCTGGATCCAGGAAGCGGCGATATCTGCGTGTCGTTTCGACCGATACTTGTTCACGGTGTGGCGAACCACACCGTCTGGCAGGACGACGGCGATGTCGACGAACCACTCGCCCGACTCCTCGCGGACCATCGATTCGACCACCGCGGCAGCGGTGTCGGCGTGGTCGTCGAGGTCGATGCGGGGTTCAGGTTCGGAGTGCGACACGAAGTGCTCCGTTCTGCTCATCCCACACGGCTGGCCGCTCACCGGTCGGCGGGTCGTCCGGCAACGCTTCCCAGATCAGCGTGGACCGGTCGCCACGTGCGTTGCGTTGTTTGAGCAACAGCCCACCGCCTTCCGGGCCGACCAACGGCATGAGCCACAGTTCCGCGCCCCGCGGCACGGCGACGAGCGCGTCCGAGGGGAAGAACGCTGCCGCGACGTCAGCGGTCATCCGGAGGTACCCGTCCGCGGTGAACACGACCTGAGCTGGTGACGTCGGGGTCATGGCGCATCGGTGTCCCGCTCCCAGATTTCCCGGACGAGACGTGCGACGTCGTGCATGGATGCGAAGACGGGTTCGCTGAGGTCAGCGCCATGTTCGGTCTGCGCGGCTTCGATGAGGAACACGGTGACCTCGGCGGGGTACTCGTCGTGGAGCAGCCAGCGCCCGAAGGCGAGCGCGTTGTCCCACCGAAACTGGTGCATGTGCAGCCCGTCCATCGGTGGCAGTTCGACCTCGTGGCCGGGCACTCTGTAGATCGTTCCGGGTTCGACGCCAGTGGCTGACGCATCGACGATGATCACCTGTTGAGCGCCCCGCATCTTGAACGCGACGTCCATCCCCGCGGTGCCGCCGTCGACGAGTGTGACCTCGTCGGGAACTCCCTGCTCCCACAGATGGCGAATCAGGATGGGGCCGACGGCGTCGTCGCCGCGCAGCAGGCTGCCGCACCCGATGACCACGATCTGGCCGCGCGGATGAGCGCTGAACTCGTCGTCAAGCGCAATCCTGCGCGCCTCGTCAACGGAGATCGCCAACGTGGCCTCTCACGTCATCCCGTTGATGACGAACTTCGAGAGTTCCTTGCCGGTCTTGCCGTCATAGGCATGCACGGTGCAGACGAGACACGAGTCGAAACTCCGTGCGACATGGCCGAGCTCGACTGGGTCCGACGTGTCGTGGATCGGCGAACCAACGAGTGCATCCTCGATCGGCCCGAGTGCGCCGGAACCATCGCGAGGGCCGATGTTCCAGGCGGTCGGAGTGACCACCTGATAGTTCTCGATCTTGCCGTCCTCGATGACGATCCAGTCCGACAGCGAACCGCGGGCTGCTTCGGTCGAACCGAATCCCTTGCCGGACTCATGCTCGACCGGCTTCGTGTAGAAGCTGCCATGCAGATCGAGGTCGTCGAGCCACTGACGGGCCCACCTGTAGTACTTCGGACCTTCGTGCATCCGGGCCAGCTGGCGCGTCATCACCGACGGCCCGATCTTGTCCATGATGTCCATGAACAAGGGGTAGTCGTCCTGGTGTGCCGCGGCTCCAGGTGCGCCCGCCGCAACTCGACGGGCGAGCGGGCCGGCCTCAAGCGGAATGTGTCCCTGGCCCGGCACGTCGTACCGCGGCGACTTGGCCCAGCTGTACTTGTCCTGCTTCTCGCCGACGGCCGGGTCGATCGGCTTGGTCTCGCCCTCCCACGGATGCAGCAGTCCTGACCCCTCGTAGAAGGAGTGCGCCGTGTCTTCAGCCACGCGCAAGTGGTCGAATTCGGAGAACTCGCCATTCGCATAGATGCCGGACCGATTGATGAGCGCTGCGTTGCGGCCGTCGATCGTCGGGTTCTCGTAGAGGTCGGGTTGGAAGTACGTGCCGGTCGCGATGAAGTTGCCGACGCCTTGACCATAATTGTCGAGGCCGACGTCCATACAGAACCGAATGAAGAAGCCACAGTCGCTTTCGCGGTGGCTCTCGTTCTCGTCGATCCAGGCAAGGATGTCGTCCCAGGTCTTGTTGTCGAGCCATCGGTCGACCGAGCAGCCGAGCCACTGGCCCTCGAGCCACGCCCGATTCCAGTTCTCGAGAATCGCGATCGAGCGCGTCACTTCGGCGAGCGTCGGGGCGCACATCACGCCACCCGGAATCATGAAGCTCGAGTGCGGCCATTGGCCGCCGAACATCGCGTAGACCTCGACCGGTTTCTGGGACAGCACGACCCCGGTCTGGTACGAGGTGCCGACGTACGGAGCGAAGCGCCGGACCGCTTCGTCGTAGAGCGGCGACTTGGCATATTTCTTGTTGGTGAGATCGATGGCGAACAGCGCGTAGAAGTAGCGCGGGATCGACTGCAGCGTCTCGCACGCTTGCGCGATGTTGCGAATCAGCGTGGCGTTCTGCGGGACATGGGTTTGCCACGCCGTGTCGAGTGCGTAGGCGGCTTTGTACAGGTGGCTGCCGCCGCAGATGCCGCAGATGCGCGGCGTGACGATGAGGCCGGCTTGCGGGTCCTTGCCTTGGAGGATCATCTCGAACCCACGGAACATGCCCGCAGTCGTCCAAGCCGAACTGACGATGCCATCGTCGATCGTGACGCGGACGTCGAGGTCGCCTTCGACTCGGCCGAGTGGGCTGACGCTGAGATCAATGATGCTCATGTGGTACTTCTCTTCATCTCGGTAGTTGTGCAGACTGGAACGCGGCGCCCCCGCCGCCTGGGACGGGACGGGGACGCCAGAGGTCAGACGACGAACATGTCTTCCTTCGACCACTCGGGCGCTGCCACCTTGGCAGCGGCGGAGTGCGCCATGTAGGTGAGGTGATCGGTGCCCTCGGGCACTTCTTTGGGAATCAGGCCCGAGACCTTCTGGGTCTTGAACACGGTTCCCGGGGCGAGGTCCATGAAGGGGAACTCGGGCTCTGTACAACCCAGGCATGGCATGCCGGCACGGGTCTTCGAGCTCTGCCGGTTCCAGAGGATCCGGTTGCAGGGCGAGTGCGTCATCGGGCCACGGCAGCCGAACTCGTAGAACAGGCAACCGGTACGTGTGCCTTCGCCGAATGACGTGGTGGACTGCTTGTACTCGAAGAACTGCACTCGCGTGCAGCCGGTCTGCGTGAACGTCTTGAAGAACGTCTGCGGACGGTGCAGCTCGTCGAGCGCAATGTCAGCAGTACGGCCGGTCGCGAGCGCAACGAGGATCTGCGTGATCCAATCTGGGTGTGCGGGGCACCCTGGAATGTTGATGACGGGCAAACCGGCTGTGGACACGAAGTCCGGGCCGAGGAAGCCTCCCTTGTCACGCTTGTGAAATTGGAGGCCGGTCGAGTCTGTCGGGTTCGGTGCGGTGGCGGGGATGCCTCCCCAGCATGCGCAGTCGCCGATGGCGACGACGATGCTGGCCGCGTTGGCCAGTTCGATGACCCAGTCTTTCATCGGGCGGTCGGCGAAGATGTTGTATCGACCTGAGCCATCCGGCCCCTCGATGACGGTGCCTTCGAACACGAAGATGTCGAGTTCGCGTTCTCCGCTGACACAGTCGTTGAAGATCTTCTTGGCGTTCTCGCCCAGCTCCATGCCGAGCGAGGGGTGCCAAAGGATGTCCAACCCGAAGTCGACGATGAGGTCGACGACGTTCGGTTCGTCAGCGTTGAGGAACGACATCGTGTTGCCACTGCATGCCCCACCGTGCAACCAGAGAACTGATGCCATGTGGATTGTTTCCTTTCTCCTGTGTGAAACGACGGATGCGATCAGCCGGTGCTGATCACTTCGCCGGTTCCATTCGACGGCCGAGTGACCGTGCGATCTCGATGACCAACCCGAGGCCCCGCTGGACCTCAGGATCTTTCAGCGACTTCATGGCGCCGCGGATGCCTTTGACCTTCGTTCCGTTCGCTCGGGCGTTCGCTTCGCCCTCCGTCGCGGCCTCGCTGACCATCGACAACAAGTCGACGGTGGCGGGACTCGCCATCGGCGAATCGAGCATCCGACCCAGCAACGGGGCAGCGTTGGTCAGTTGTCCGGCGAGCGCGCCCAACTCGGAGATTGACGGCGTGCCCGCTGGCGTGTCGACAGCACCGGAGTGCTGCACCTCGCGGACCGCCTCACCTATTGAGTCCATGATGACGTCGCCACGTTCCATCAGTCCGCTCAGACCAAGTACGAGCGTCGACAGCAGCTCCGCGTTGTCGAGCAAGGTGACCAACGATGCGGCAACCGCGGGATCGTTGAGTCGTTCGGCGACTGCATCAATTGGTTGATGCTGATGCATGTTTGCGTGCGATTCGATTGCTGTCACATCGACCCCTTTCGGTGAACAGGACCTTTTCCTCTAGCCGAAACCGTAGGACAGATCACGCACCGGAACTATCCCCCTGGCGAATCGGCTATCCTCAAACTGTGCACCAAACGAGATTTCACTATCCGAGTGACGCAGTTGTGATCCATGTCACGCAGAACGACGGATGATGCGCGGCCCACTGACCCGACTCTCGCGACTGAACACCGAACGCACTTCCGAAGCTCCGCGACCGCGGTTGAAGCCGCGCGGCCTGCCCCCAGCGCTCGAACCGCACGGGGTCTACACGGCGACGAACCCGGCCGAGGCGGCCGCGGACGGAGCGGATTTGTTGGGTTCGCACCGAGTCAGAATCGCCCCGTCTGACACGGCGGCCTTCACCGCGACCTACCACGGCATTCTTATCCGAGACATCACCCTCGGATACCTCGAGTACAGCACTGCCGTCACTCTCGAAGTGACCGAACTCGGCCAGGACCATCTCGTCATCGTCCCGGCCAGCGGACTTTCGACGATCACGAACGAAGACCGCGTGGCCGAGGCATCTCCGGTGATGGCAGCCGTACCACATCCTGGAACTCGGCTGGTGCTTGAGTGCGGTGCTGACGCGGCTCATCTCGTCGTCCGTATCGATCGCCAGGCGCTCGAGCATCACCTCAGTCGCCTTCTCGGGCGGACTGTTGACAATCCGATCACGTTCGACTTGCAGCTCGATCTATCGGCCGGATCGGCGAGCCGTTGGAACTTCGCCGTGCAGATGTTGCACGCCGAACTGTTTGACCAAGACTCACTGCTCCACAACAACGTGGGACTTGGCCAGCTCGAGGAGTTCATCATGAGTTCCCTGCTCTACACCCAACCGTCCAACTACTCCGAACACCTCGCCCGCCCCGCGGGCCAAGCGGTCCGCGGAGCCGTACGGCGATCCTGCGACTACATCGAACGCAATCTGTCCGAGACGCTGACCGTCCAGATGATCGCCAAGGCGGCCGAAGTCAGTGTCCGAACGCTGCAGAACCAGTTCATGGAGGACCTCCGCCAGTCACCGACCGCGTACGTGAAGAATCGACGTCTCGAGCGAGTGCGAGCCGATCTCGCCGACTCGCGGCCAGGGACCGGAGTGACGGTCACCGACGTCGCGACACGGTGGGGTTTCACGCATCTTGGCCGTTTCGCGGTGACCTACAAATCGCGGTTCGGTGAGGCACCGTCGCAGACACTTCGCAGCTGACTCTGCGGTCACCATGTATGATTCCGATCGAAGAACCCATCGATGGCGCCGCTGGAGGGCTGATGCACGAGCTGTCGCTGTGCAACGCAATCGCAACTACTGTCACTGATCATTGTGCGGGCAAGCAGGTCAATGTCGTTCGTCTCCAGGTCGGCCATTTCCGTCAAGTCGTCCCTGACACGATGCACTTTTGCTGGACGAACACGGTTCTTGGAGGTCCGCTCGACGGGGCCCGATTGGACATCATCGCTGTCCCCGCCGTTGTCGTCTGCGGCGACTGCAGGGGCGCCACGACACTCGACGAGCCGATCTTGCGATGTGCAGGGTGTGATTCGATCAATGTCGACCTGGTCAGTGGTGAGGAGTTTCTGATCGAATCGATCGATGTCACCGACGCACAAGCGTGCGTCAACAACAAGGTTGGAGGAAACTAGATGGGACTGTTTCATCCCCACGGAGATCACGATCACCACGCTCATGATCATGACCATGATCACGACGACGTGGACCGGGATGTGGGCGACCACGGTGGCTACGAAACCGGCAGCGAGCGGGTCACCATACTCAAGAACATATTGGGTGAAAACGATCGCATTGCCGCGTCAAATCGATCAGACTTCACAGCGAATGGGATCCGCACCGTCAACCTGATGTCATCGCCCGGCGCCGGCAAGACGACGCTGCTCGCCAAGACACTCCCAGCGCTCACCGGACGTGCACGCGTCGGCGTTCTCGAAGGAGACATCGCGACGAGCATCGACGCCGACCAACTGAGCGGCTTGGGCGCCGCCGTTGCCCTGGTCAACACCGACGACGGGTTCGGTGGCGAATGCCACCTCGATGCCGTCATGGTCCGGTCCGGTCTCGACCAACTGTCGCTCTCAGATCTCGACGTGCTCATCATTGAAAACGTCGGCAATCTCGTTTGCCCGGCAGAGTTCGACGTCGGCCAGGACGCACGTGCGATGGTGTATGCGATCACTGAGGGCGAGGAGAAGCCGCTCAAGTATCCCGTGATGTTTCGCGCCGTCGAGGCGATCGTGATCAACAAGATGGATTTGCTTCCGCACCTCGACTTCGACATGGAACTCTTCCGCTCCAACCTTGCCAAGATCAACCCGACGGCGCTCACGTTCGAGGTCAGCGCGAAGACAGGAGAGGGCCTCGATGCCTGGATCGATTGGCTAGCCGAGCGGTAGCCCACGGTCAGGATTGCGGCGGGCGCGGACTTCGGCGGGCACCGATCCGGAGTCGGTGCAGTTGTGCGTCCAATCGGGCTGCTTCGTTCGATGGTGTTCGTCGAGCACTGCGACGCCGTCGCCGATGTCGACGAGTTCCGAGATGAGGACCGGCGGAGCGGCAGGCAGCGACCCGTCGAGGTGGCGGTCAAATTCGTCGCCAAACGTCTGCAATAGGCTTCGCAGCACTGTCTCCTGCTGGACTCCGAGGTAGCACCGAGCGCCGAATGCAACGGTGTCAATCTTGCGCCTGATCTGTGCGAGATCGAACGCATCGGCGTCGTTGCGTGCGAGTCGTTCGAGGAGCGAGGAAAGGGCGAGCCCATCGGATTTGCAGGGCGTGCATTGTCCGCACGATTCGACCGACAAGAATCGTGCTATCCCAGCAGCGACAGCAACCATGTCCTGATTCGAGTCGAAGACAATGAATCCGCACGAGCCGAGCCCGCACCCGATCTCGCGCATCGCCTCGTGGCTCACCCGCGTGCCGAGCTGATCTCGCCGGATGACGGGGTTGGCAACGCCTGACATCACGGCCTTGATCGGTGCACCCGGTCGAGGTCCGCCGCCCACGGAGCGGATGACACGTCGAAGTGGTGTGCCGAACCGCACCTCACCAACGCCATGGTGCCGCGTGTCGCCGGTCACGGTGCACACGACGGTTCCGGGCGACTCGTCCGTCCCGACCCTGCGAAACCATTCGGGCCCACGCGCAACAATCTTCGGAAGATTCGCAATCGACTCCACATTGTTGACCAACGCTGGCCCCGGTTGCTCCCCATCACGACATCTGCTCGTCAACCCGATGCGGTATGGCGGTGTGACGCGGGGAAAGGGCCCATGGCCGTCGATCGTTTCGAGCAGCGCACTCTCCTCTCCAAAGAGATACTCGTCGGGCCCCTCGAAGACACTGATCTCGATTGACGCTCCGATCATGCCCGCCTTGCGCATGGCTCCTATCGCCGCACGAAGCGCGGTGACCTCGCGTGCGAATGACGCCTTGGTTGCGAGCACGATTCGTTTGGCCCGCACCGCATGCGCGGCGATCAGCGCCCCTTCGACAAGTTGATACGGGTTCGATCGGATGATCGAACGATCCTTGAACGTGCCCGGTTCGCCCTCGGCACCGTTGACGACGACCGCCGGACTTGCTTGTCCGTTTCGGCAGTTGTCGGCGACCGTGGCCCACTTGCGCCCGACGGGGAAGCCTGCCCCGCCGCGCCCCCGCAACCCGGACTGCGTGACCATTTCGATGACCGCATTGGGATCCTGGCTGAGTGCCGCGCACAGTCCACGTCCGCCCCCACAGTTGAGGTAGGCGTCGAGTGATGTGATCTCGATTGGATGGAGCACCCGATTTGCTCGATGCGGGCTCGATCGGCTCATGGCGTCACCTCGACAAGTGAGCGCGGCGAATCCTCGTCAAGGACACTCGGGGAGCCCATGACGAGGTGGACGAGATCGGCGACGCGACACGAATAGCCCCATTCGTTGTCGTACCAGCCGAGGATCTTGATCATTCCGCCGTACGACATGGTGAGCTCGGCGTCGAGGGTGCAACTCGCGGGCGATCCGATGATGTCAGAACTCACGAGGGGTTCCTCTGAGTACTCGAGGACGTTGGCCAGCGGCCCACCGCATGCGGCTTCGAGGAAGGCCGCATTGACCTCCGCCGCTGTCACGTCGTGTTCGAGCACGCCCACGAAGTCACAGATCGATCCATTCAGGACGGGCACGCGCATCGCAACGCCGTCAAGTCGACCCGCGAGTTCAGGGAGAACCTCGCCGACTGCTCGGGCTGCACCGGTCGACGTGGGGACGACGTTCGCCGCTGCCGCCCGCCCGCGCCGCAGGTCCAGGTGTGAGCCGTCCACGATGGCCTGGTCTCCGGTGTAGGCATGCACCGTCGTGAGCATCCCTGATCGAATACCGAACTTCAGCTGCAGGACTTGAAGCATTGTGACGAGACAGTTCGTGGTGCACGACGCCGCAGAGATCACGTGGTGCTTGTCGGGTCGGTAGTGGTCGCCGTTGACAGCCGCGACGATGGTGGCATCGCATTGTGCCGGAGCGGTGATGATCACCTTCTGGACCCCGCGCGAGAGATGTGCGCCTGCGGACTGACGGTCCCGAAACGCACCGGTCGCTTCGACCACCACGTTGACGCCAAAGTCGCCCCACCGCAGTTGACTCGGGTCGCGGTTGGACATGACGGCGAAGGTGTCTTCGTCGACCGTGAGAGATCGATCACCTGGGGTAACGGTAGCCCCGAGCCGACCATGGGCAGAGTCGTACTTGAGGAGATGGGCAATCTTCTCCATCGTTCCACCATCGTTGACGGCCACGATGTCGAGCGCCGGGTCGTTCATTGATGCGCGATAGAAGTTCCGCCCGATACGGCCGAACCCGTTGATCCCGACGCGAACCGTCACGCGTGCTCCATATCGATGATCGGCGTGCCTCCAGTCGTGGAGGACCTGTCTGACGCTGGTCCCGTTCGGGCAACTGTTGTGACGACCGATGCTGTGAGGAGTCCATCAGGGCACAGGCCGGACGGATCGAACACGACCGTGTCGGCGGGAAGATCGCCGAAGCCCGTGAGGGCGAGCGCGGCGTTCGACCAGTCACCTGGGGCGGTCTCAGCGTTGGCCACCAGCACGGTCGGAATATTTGCCCCAACCGACGCCTTCAACCCCGGCATCGAGTCTTCGATCGCGACGACATCGGCGCACTCGTGGTCGATGCGATCGAGTGCCATCAAGTAGGCCTCGGGGCTCGGTTTGGTGTTCAAGACGTCGTCGCCGGTGATCATGAAGGCGAAAGTGTCGACGCCGAACAGCTTGGTCACGAGCGGCTCGACCCAAGCTCGGCTGCCAGTGGTGGTGATCGCAAGCTGGGCACCCGACGCGGCCAATTCGGCGACGAGCCGTTGGGCTCCGGCGCGCTCCGGCACAGCCCCGCTGTGGCACATCTCGATGAAGATTCGGGTCTTCTCGCGGTGGAGGCGTCGACTCAGGTCCGCGACGGACGCAGTGCTCACGGCGCTGCTCGGGTCCTGCGCGAACCAGGCGGCGAGGCGACGCGCTCCCCCCGTCACGGCGAGCAGGTCCGCATAGGTGGCCTCGTCCCACCGGTCGTCCAGCCCCGCACGAGCGAACGCGTCGTTGAACGCGAGCCGGTGTCCGTGCTGCTCGCTTTCGACGAGTGTGCCGTCGACATCAAAGAACACGGTGGTCGTGCGACGCGTCGTCATGATGACGCTCCAATCCGCAGGGGTAGCAGGTCGAGCAGTTCGTCCAAGCCGTCGATCGCCAGCGGTGCGTGAGTGGGCTCGTCGCCGGGTTCGTATCCCCCGGTGATCAGCACGACCGGGACGCCTGCCGCGGCACCGGTGGCCAGGTCGATTGAGCTGTCCCCGACGAACACCGTGTCGGCTGGGTTCGATCCGAGCAGATCGACGCAGTACAGCAGGGGATCGGGGGCTGGCTTCGGATTGGCGACGGCGTCTCCACCGACGACGACGTCGATCATGTCGAGGAGGCCAACGCCGGCGAGGACGCGATGGGCGAGGTGCTGCGGTTTGTTGGTGCACACACCGACGGTGCCACCGCTGGAGTGGACGGCCGCGAGGAGTTCAGGGCCGAGTTCGCGCGTGGTGGCGTGGCGGGTCGGCTTCGACGTCAGTCGGTCGGTGAACGCGGATTGGATCGATTCCTGGATGGCTGGATCGAGCGTCAACAGTTCGGGGCCGAACGCGTGCTGAAGCGCGCGTTCGACAAACCACGCAGGGCCGTGGCCGATACAGCGGCGGATGGCTGTCGGTGAGATCGGGGCCGCGCCGTTGTCGGTCAGCGCTTCGTTGATCGCCCACTCGTGGGTCGGGGCGGTGTCAATGAGCGTTCCGTCGAGGTCGAAGACTGCGCATGCTGCGAGTCTTCGAGCGATGTCGGCCTCCGCTGATTCATGCACGCTGCACCTCAGCGGCAGAGCGGATGTCGGCGATCGCTGCCCGACGGTCTTCGGTTCCGAACACTGCGGAGCCCGCGACGAGGACGTTGGCGCCGGGAAGGCCCTCGTTTGTGGTGCCGTCGAGGACAC
>CAXBAZ010000056.1:0-11232 GCA_963973395.1 uncultured Acidimicrobiaceae bacterium | reverse complement strand
CACGGACCCGGCCGGGCTGCAGGCGGTCGTCGCCGCCGAACGGGCGCAGGTGGGCATCGCACTCGACGGCGACGCCGACCGCGTGATCGCGGTCGACGAGCTGGGTCAGGTCGTCGACGGCGACCACATCATCGCGATCTGCGCGCTCGACCTGCGCAACCGCGGGCTGCTCCGTGACGACACCGTGGTCGTCACGGTCATGACGAACCTCGGGTTCCGGCTCGCGATGGAGGCGGCCGGGATCTCGGGCGTCGAGACCCCCGTCGGCGACCGCTACGTGCTCGAGGCCGTCGGCCGCGGCGGCTACTCGCTCGGGGGTGAACAGTCCGGGCACGTGATCTTCGCCGATCGTGCCACCACGGGCGACGGCCTGTTGACCGGACTCGTGCTGCTCGATGTGGTGCACCGCTCGGGCCGCCCGCTCTCCGAACTCGCCGCGTCGGCGATGACGCAACTGCCGCAGGTGCTCGTCAACGTGCCCGTCGCGGCGCGCAGTGACGACGCGGTCGCACTGCTCGCCGCCGACGTGGCCGCATGGGAGCAACGGCTGGGTCAGACCGGCCGGATCCTCGTGCGGTCGAGCGGCACCGAGCCGCTCGTGCGCATCATGGTCGAGGCCCCGACCCGCGAACTCGCGAACGAGGTCGCGGCATCGCTCCGAGACGCCCTCGTCGAGGTCACGGCACGGTGACCGTGCGGCGAGCGCGCCCGTCCCGACCCGGCGCCGGTCGGTAACCTGATCGTCATGTGCGGCATCATCGGAGTGCTCGGTCGTCCGACGTCGCGGCCGGTCCCCGACCGTGACGAGCTGTTGCATCTTCTCGACGACGCACTCGAGCGTCGTGACGACGTCGCCGTCGCCACGCACGTCCTCCAGCGAGTCGACGCCCTGCTGCGCGGCGTCCCCGGGGTGTCGGCCCTCGCCGATCATCCCGAGACGGTTGCACAGATCGTCTCGCGCCTCGACCGGCTCGACGCCGTCGCCGACGAGTACGACGCGTCGATCGAGGCCGACGCACCGGCCCCCGACGTGCTCGAGCAGCTGAGTGCCCGCTCGATCGCCCTGCGCGATGTGCTGTGGGCGCTCCGGCACGATCGACTGCGGACCGCTCGCGAGGTCGGTGGGCTCGCCGGTCGCGATGCCGGCCCCGGATCGCTGGCGGGCTACCTCGCCGTACAGCGGGCGTTCTCGGCACTCGATCGGCTCGAGGTGCGCGGCCGGGATTCGGCCGGCATCCATGTGTTCGTGAGCGATCACGGCCTCGACCTCGACGACCCGTCGGTGCGGGCATCGATCGCCGATCGAGGTCGCGACCTCACGTACGAGTCGGGGTCGGTGCGTCTGGCCGACGGCGTGCTCTCGTTCGTGTACAAGAAGGCCGTCGGCTCGGGCCGCGGTGCTCGGACACACCCGGTGGGCCAGCGTCGGCATCATCTCCGAGCCCAACACGCACCCGCTCAACAGCGACGAGATGGAACGGTCGCCGGCGAAGCGGACAGGCCCCTACGTGGTCGCCGCGTTGAACGGCGACGTCGACAACCACGCCGACCTCCGGGTCGAGCACGGTCTCCAGATCCACCAGCAGGTCACGACCGACGCCAAGGTGATCCCGACGATCATGTCGCACCATGCCGCAGCCGGTTCCGGGTCGGCCGAGGCCTTCCGGCGGACCGTGGCGGCCTTCGAGGGCTCGGTCGCGATCGGCGCGATGAGTGCCGACCGCCCCGACCAGATGCTGCTCGCACTGCGCGGCAGCGGACAGGGCCTGTATCTCGGGCTCGCCGACGACTGCTTCATCGTCGCCAGCGAACCGTACGGCGTGGTGGAGGAGACCGATCGCTACGTCCGCATGGACGGCGAAGCCGGGGGAGAGGTCGTCGTGCTCGACGCACGCGCCGCCGGCGAGCTCGACGGGATCACCCGCATCGCCTACGACGGTTCGACGCTGCCGGTGACCGACGTCGACGTGGTGGCGGCCGAGGTCACCACCCGCGACATCGATCGCGGCGAGGCTCCCCACTTCCTGCTGAAGGAGATCGGCGAGGCCCCGCAGAGCCTCCAGAAGACGCTGCGGGCCAAGATCGTCGAGCACGACGGTCTGCTGACGGCCGCGGTCGGCGAGCGGGCACTGCCGGCGTGGATCGCCGATCGGCTCGCGTCGGGTGCGATCCGTCGCATCCGCGTCATCGGTCAGGGAACTGCTGCCGTCGCCGGGCAGAGCACTGCGGCACTCCTCGACGAGCTCTGTGACGGCGAGCTCGACGTCGACGCGATCGCGGCGACCGAACTGTCGGGATTCCATCTGCGGCTCGACATGAGCGACACGCTCGCCATCGCCGTCAGCCAGAGCGGCACGACGACCGACACGAACCGCACCGTCGACCTCCTGCGGGCGCGGGGCGCCGCGGTGATCGGCATCGTCAATCGTCGCGGCAGCGATCTCGTCGACAAGGCCGACGCGGTGCTCTACACGTCCGACGGACGGGACGTGGAGATGAGCGTCGCATCCACCAAGGCGTTCTACGCCCAGGTGGCCGCCGGCGCACTGCTCGCCTGCGCCGTCAGCGAGGCTGCGGGGCTGGGAACCGCGGTGCGCCGACACGAGCTGCTCACGGGCCTGCGCACCCTGCCCGACGCGATGCGAAAGGTGCTCGCGAACCGGGACCGGATCGCCGATGCCGCCCGTCGCCTGGCGCCGTCGAAGCGCTACTGGGCCGTCGTCGGGAACGGACCCAACACGGTCGCCGCCGAAGAGGTGCGGATCAAGCTGAGCGAGCTCTGCTACAAGTCGATCGCCGCCGACGTCACCGAGGACAAGAAGCACATCGACCTGTCGAGCGAACCCCTCATCCTCGTGTGTGCGGCCGGTCTGCGGGGGAGCACCGCCGACGACGTGGCCAAGGAGACGGCGATCTTCCAGGCCCACAAGGCGACCTCGATCGTCATCGCCGACGAAGGCGAGATCCGCTACAGCGCGGCGGCCACGATCAACGTGCCACCGGTCGATCCGGCGCTCGGGTTCGTCCTGTCGGCGATGGTCGGCCATCTCTTCGGCTACGAGGCCGCGCTCGCCATCGACGCATCGGCCCTGCCGTTGCGCGAGGGTCGCGAACTCGTCGAGCGGGCGGTCGCCGACCAGGTCGGAGCCGACGCCGTGCTGGCGTCGATCCGCGCCGAGCTGCCGACGGTCGCACGCAAGTTCTCCGACGGCCTGCGCGACCACGTCTACGACGGGCATCTCGAGGCCAGCACCGCGGTGCGGTTGTCGGGCCTGCTGCGTGACACGCTGTCACCGAACCCGGTCGAGACGTACGCCAGCTCGTCGGGCAAGGTCGGCACACCCAGCGCACTGATCGACGACCTCGTGGCCGGATTGACCACGGCGATCGAAGAGCTGACCCGTCCGATCGACGCCATCAAACATCAGGCCAAGACCGTCACGGTCGGCATCTCGCGGAGCGACGAAGGGGTGCTCGACCGGGCCCTGGTACAGGCGACGCTCGCGGCCGGTCCGGGTCGCGACGTGCTCAGCTACCGCACACTCAAGGTGCTCGCCGATCTCGACCCCGCCGTGCTCGAGGTCACCGGGTTCACCCGCTACCGGATCGAGGGGGAGACGATCTCGATCGTCGATCGTGGCGGGATCTCGCGCGAACTGCCCAGCCGCGTCGACGGCGATGCCCGGCTCGTCGGCACGAAGCACCGGGTGGCCTCCGCCCGCGAGCTGCTCGTCGCCAGGGGTCGTCGCGACGGACGGATCGTGATCCTGGTGCCCGAGGTGAAAGCCGACACCTGCACGGGCATCACGTTGCTCCACGTGCGGTTGCACGACCGTCTCCCGGCCGACACGATGCGCGGTGTCCTCCAGGGCTACGACCACCGCTTCGATCGGCTCGTCGACTGGGTGTCCGAGACCGAAGGCGACTTCGACCAGACGAAGCTCGGGGAACTCCCGGTCGCCGACCTCCTCATCGCTCCGATCTCCGAGACCGCCGATCTGTGGCGGAGCTGAATCGGTGGTCGGAGACATGATCGGTACCCTATGATCGGCATCGGGGTCGACGTCGTCGAGATCGAACGGTTCCGTCGGTCGCTCGAGCGCACGCCGTCGATGCGCGACCGCCTGTTCACCGACGTCGAGTTGGCGTACGTCGCGCCGCAGTCCGACCCGGTGCCGTCGCTCGCGGTGCGATTCGCCGCCCGCGAGGCGGTCATGAAGTCGCTGGGTCTCGGTCTCGGAGCGTTCGGGTTCCACGACGTGTGGGTGGAACGGGCGTCGTCCGGTGCCCCGTCGCTGGTGTTCGCCGGACGCGCGGCCGAACTCTCGGCTGCGGCAGGTGTCTCCCGGTGGCACGTGAGCCTCACCCATTCGGACCTCGTCGCGGTCGCGTACGTCGTGGCGGAGTGAGACGGGAGACGATGTCTCGATGACTCCGGTCGCCACCCCCGACGACAAGCGTGCCGCCGACGCGTCCGCCGATGTTCCCGTCGGCGTGCTGATCGATCGGGCCGGAGCCGGCGTGGCCAGAGCGGCGATCGAACTGCTCGGAGGCCGGTACGGGCGCACCGTCAACGTGCTCGCCGGGCCCGGCAACAACGGTGCGGACGGTCGCGTCGCCGCCGCCCGACTCGCCGCCGAGGGCGTGCAGGTGCGGGTGTTCGATGCGCTCGACGCTCCGGATCCGCTTCCGGCGGCCGACCTGGTGATCGATGCTGCGTTCGGTACCGGCTTCCGCGGCACGTGGAACAGCCCCGAGATCGGAGCGGCGAAGCGGTTGGCGGTCGACGTCCCGACCGGGCTCGACGGTCTGACCGGTGTCGCCACCGAGCACACGCGGGCCGCCGATGCGACCGTCACGTTCGGCGCTCCGTCACCGGGGCATTTCCTCAACGACGGCCCACGTCTGGTGGGAGTTCTCCACGTCGTCGACATCGGGCTGGACGTCGTGGCCTCAGCCACGTCGTCGTCGATCCACGTCGTCGAGTCGACCGACATCGCGACGTGGGTGCCCCGCCGCGCCGCCGATGTGCACAAGTGGGCCGACGGGGTGCGGATCGTCGCCGGCAGCGCCGGCATGACCGGAGCGGCCCATCTCGCCGCGGCATCGGCGATGCGAGCCGGATCGGGCATGGTCGCGGTCTCGAGTCCCGGCATCGATTCGGACGTGCCGACCGAGGTGATCGACCGCCGGATCCCGCCCTTCGACTGGTCCGAGGCGGTGCTCGCCGATCTGCACCGCTATCACTCGCTGGTGATCGGCCCCGGTTTGGGACGGGAGGAGTACACGATGCCGGCGGTCGTCACCACGGTGCTCGAGGCGGTCGTGCCCACCGTCGTCGACGGCGACGCCTTGTTCGCCCTCTCGTGGAACGAGGAGGGAAACCCGTCATTCCTCGTCGATCGGGACGTCCCGACCGTGCTGACCCCGCACGACGGCGAGTACGGCCTGCTCACCGGCCGCCGCCCCGGCGACGACCGCATCGCCGCCGCCCACCATCTCGCCCGATTGGCCGGCGCCGTCGTCCTGCTGAAGGGTCCGGCCACAGTGGTCGCCGATCCCGACGGCCGCTCGTTGCTCGTGACCAACGGGTCGGAACTGCTGGCGACCGCCGGCACGGGCGACGTGCTGTCCGGGCTGGTCGGCGCGTTCCTGGCGCGCGGAGTCCCCGCGTTCGAAGCCGCAGGCGCCGCGGCGTGGGTGCACGCGGACGCCGCAGCCCGATGTGGCGTCGGCCTGATCGCGAGCGATCTGATCCCGATCATCCCCCGGGTGATCGAGTCGTGTCGGACGCCATGAGGGGCCGTTCGCGGTTCCGCCGGACGCTGCTCGCCGCCGTGGTCGCGTCCGGTGTGCTGGTCGGGGCCGTCGCGGCCGCCGACGGCATCGACGGAGCGGCCGGGATGCCGACCGAGACGGCGCGACGGCTCGATCCCCCCGCGCGTGCCGTGGTGATCGGCGACTCGGCGATCGCCGCGCTCCGCTGGGTGCCGGGCGCCGACAACGCGATCGTGGGTTTCGGCCACACGCTCGATCTGGAGTCCTGTCGGCGTCTCGTCGACACGTCGTGCACCGGTCGGGAGCAGCGGCGCCCACCGACGCTGTACGACGCGATCGACTTCCACGCCGGCAAGTACACGACACTGGTCGTGGCGACCGGCTACAACTACGGGCCGTCGTCGTTCTCCGAGTCCTTCCGGGCGGTGATCGACAAGGCCAGGTTGCAGGGATTCGAACGGATCGTCTGGTTCACGCTCCGGTCCGACGTCGACTACGTGTCGCCGGGTTCGGTCGGCAACCACGAGTCGTTCGCCGCGAACAACGCCGTGCTCCGCGACCTCCTCGCGACCGGCGACTACCCCGACGTCGTGGCGGCCGACTGGGGTGGCTACACCGCCGACCGCAGCGAGTGGTTCGCGACCGACGGCGTCCACTACCGCCAGATCGGAGCGTGGGGCGCGGCCGACTACCTGTCCCGAAAGATGGCGTTCCTCGACGACCGGGCCTGCCCGTTCGGGATCGAACCGGATCTGGCGCCCCAGGACCCGTGCCCCGATCCCGACGTCGCGGGACCCGTCGCCGACATCGAGGCGCTCTATCCGATCGGCGATGACGGCGTCCTCTGCTACGAGATCGGTGACGAGCGTCGGATCGAGTGCCGGTCCGACACGATCGTGATCCAACTCACCCGTGTGCTCCGGTCCGGCGACGTCGGCGACGACGTCGAGGCGTTGCAGACGCGACTCGTCCGTCTCGAGTTCCTGGGTGCCGCGGCGGACGGCAACTTCGGACCGGCGACCGAGTCGGCGATCGAGTCGTTCCAGGCATCGGACGGGCTCCCGGTCACCGGCGTCGCCGACGTGTCGACGCTCGATGCACTCGGGTTCGACACGAGCGCGGTCGCTCCATGACCACCGTGCACGCAGCGGCGGGTCGCTGGGCCTGGGCCGAGATCGACCTCGATGCGATCGAGCACAACGTGCGCGTGCTGCGCGAGGCCAGCGCGCCCGCCGGGGTGTGGGCGGTGGTGAAGGCCGACGGGTACGGCCACGGGGCCGTCGCAGTCGCCGAAGCCGCCGTGCGGGCAGGCGCGGCCGGGCTGTGCGTCGCACTGGTCGCGGAGGGTGTGGCGTTGCGTGTCGCCGGGCTCGACGCGCCGATCCTGGTCCTCAGCGAACAACCGGTGTCGCAGATCGACGACATGCTGACGCACCGTCTGACGCCGACCGTCTACACGCCCGGGTTCGTCCAGGCGCTCGGCGCCCGAGCCGCGGCACGGAACACGGTGGTCGCGGCACATGTCAAACTCGACACCGGGATGCAGCGGGTCGGGGCACGATCCGACGACCTGGCCGCCCTGGTGCGGGCGCTCGGCGAGTCGTCGGTGCCCGTCCAGGGCGTCTTCACCCATCTCGCGTCGGCCGACGAACCCGGTGCGGCGGCGAATGCCCTGCAGCTCGACCGCTTCGACCGTGCACTCGCGGAGCTGCGCCGGGCGGGCATCGACCCGGAGGTCCAGCACGCTGCGAACTCCGCAGGGGCGCTCGGCCTGCCCGGCGCCCGACGATCGTTCGTACGGTGCGGCATCGCGATGTACGGCATCTCGCCCGGGCCCGGCGTCGACCACCTCTGCGGCGACCTCCGTCCGGCGATGACGCTGGCTGCACGCGTGTCGTACGTCAAGCGCGTCGACCCCGGTTCGAGCATCTCCTACGGGGGACGGCACCGGTTCGACCGTGCGACCACGGTGGCGACCGTGCCCGTCGGATACGCAGACGGTGTGCCACGTCGACTCGGCACGCTGCCGGACCGGTCGGGCGCCGAGGTGCTGATCGGGGACCGGCGGCATCCGATCGTCGGCGTGGTCACGATGGACCAGTTGATGGTCGACGTCGGCGACGACGACGTGTCGGTCGGCGACGAGGTCGTGTTGATCGGTGCCCGCGGTCCGGACCGGATCCGTGCCGAACACTGGGCCGAGCGCCTCGGCACCATCGGCTACGAGGTCGTGTGCGGGATCACGGCGCGGGTGCCCCGCATCGAGGTCGGGGTCCACGTCGAGCCGCCCGTTCGGACTCGCCGCGAACCGTCGTAGCATCCACGTCGACATGTTGTTGCGCGCCGACTCCCTCGCCGCCACCCACGCGATCGCCGCGGCGCTCGCGTCGCTGGCGCGCCCCGGCGACTTCATCGTCCTCGCCGGCGACATGGGTGCCGGCAAGACCGCCTTCGCCCAGGGCTTCGGGCGAGCACTCGGGATCACCGAGGCGATCACCTCGCCGACGTTCACGCTCGTGCACAGCTATCCGTGCCCCGAACGACGGCTCACGCTCCACCACGCGGACATCTACCGTCTCGACAGCACCGGCGACGTCGAGGAACTCGCCCTGCACGAACTCGCCGAGTTCGACGGCATCGTGCTGGTCGAGTGGGGCGACGTGGCGGCCGCCGCGCTGGGCGATCACCTCGAGGTGCGGTTGCGTCACGATGACGATCTCGACGATGACGGGCTCGACGATGACGGGCTCGACGATCTCGATCTCGACGAACCCGAACCGGCTCCCGCTCGACCGGACGACCTGTCCCGAACGACGCGGCCCGACAGCGACGAACCGGATGCCGAACTCGACGACGACTTCGGACTCGACGCGGCGCGCGTGATCGAGTTGCACGCCGCCGGTTCCGCGTGGGCCGGTCGGTGGGACCGGCTCCAGAGCGATCTGGCGGCGTACAGGTGGTGAATGCGACATGCTGATCCTCGGCATCGAGACCGCCACCGAACAGGTGGGTGTGGCGATCGGCGGCCACGAGGGCGTCATCGCCACCTTCGAGGTGGCGCGCGGGCGTCGACACGCCGAGATCCTGACACCGGCGATCGAGTTCGTCTGTCGCCAGGCCGACATCGACATCCCCGAGATCGGCTGCGTCGCCGTCGACGTCGGTCCCGGGCTGTTCACCGGCATGCGGGTCGGTCTCGCGGCGGCCAAGGCGCTCGCCCTGGCGCTCAGGATCCCCGTGATCGGCATCAGCTCGCTCGACTTGCTCGCCTTCCCGTGCCGACACACCGACCGCGTCGTCGTGCCGGTGATCGACGCCCGCAAGGCCGAGGTCTTCTGGGCGATGTACCGCCAGGTACCCGGCGGGGTGCAGCAGGTGAGCGCCCCGACGGTCGGACCGGTCGCCGACCTGGTCGCCGACCTGCTCGCGCGCAGCCAGGACGTGCTCTGCGTGGGCGACGGAGCCGAGCGGTACCGCGAGGAGATCATGGAGGGCTACCGGTGCGAGATCTCGGCTCCGGTCCACCCATCGGTGGCGGCGCTGGTCCAGCTCGCGCACGCCAAGGCGTTGCGGGAGGAATGGGTGCGCCCCGGCGAGCTCGAACCGGTGTACCTGCGCGCCCCCGATGCCCAGATCAATTGGGCGACCCGGGAGAATCGGCCGTGAGCGTGGTGCCGCGGGTGTTGGGCCGCGACGCCGAGGCCCGGGCGGCCGCCCTGGTGATCGAACCGATGCGCCGGCGCCATCTCCGCCAGGCCATGCCGCTCGAGCGGGCGGCGTATCCGACCTCGTGGTCGCGCGCCGTGTTCGAAGGTGAGCTCGACCAGGTTCGCAGCGGTGCTCGCCACTATCTCGTCGCCCGTCGCGGTCGGACCGTCGTCGGGTACGCGGGCGTGTGGATCGTGGCCGATCCGGACGGCGATCAGGCCCACGTGACGAACGTGGTCGTGGCGCCTGCCGTCCGCCGTCAGGGTGTCGCCACCCGCCTGCTCGTCGAGCTGGCGCGTGAGATCGTCGAACGTGGGTGTGTGGCCTGGACCCTCGAGGTGCGGGCGTCGAGCACCGGTGCCCGAGCGCTCTACCGGGCGTTCGGGTTCGCCCCGGCGGGCGTCCGCAAGAACTACTACGACAACAGCGAGGACGCGATCGTGATGTGGTGCCACGACATCGACACGCCGGAGTACGCACGGCGGCTCGATCGGCTCGAAGGTGGCGAGGGGGGCCGATCATGACGCGGCCGGTGAACCCCGACGAGTCGACGCTGGTGCTCGGGATCGAGACGAGCTGCGACGAGACGGCCGCCGCCCTCGTGATGGGCGGCAACGACGTCGTGTCGAGTGTGGTGTCGAGTCAGATCGAGATCCACGCCGACTTCGGCGGCGTCGTGCCCGAGCTCGCCAGTCGCGCCCATCTCGAGGCGCTGAATCCGGTCGTGGCGCGCGCGATCGTCGAAGCCGGGGTCGACGAGCAACGCATCGACGCCGTCGCGTGCACGAACGGCCCGGGGTTGATCGGAGCGCTGCTGGTCGGCGTGTCTGCCGCCAAGTCGCTCGCGTTGGCCTGGGACGTTCCGTACGTCGGCGTGAACCACCTCGAGGCGCACCTCTACTCGGCCTTCCTCGAAGACCCGTCGCTCGAGTTCCCGTTGGTCGTGCTGCTCGTGTCGGGCGGGCACACCATGTTCATCGAGATGCGGGGCCACGGGGAGTACCGACTGCTCGGCCAGACGATCGACGACGCGGCAGGGGAGGCCTTCGACAAGGTCGCCCGCTTCCTCGACCTCGGGTATCCCGGTGGTCCGGCGATCGACGCCGCGGCCCTGAACGGCGATCCGGACGCGATCCGGTTTCCCCGGGCGATGACGGACGACCCCGACAACCTCGACGTCAGCTTCAGCGGCCTGAAGACCGCGGTGACGAACTACGTGCGCAAGCACCCCGATGTCGGCTCGGCCGACGTCGCCGCGTCGTTCCAGATGGCCGTGGTCGACGTCCTCGTCCGCAAGGCTCGTCGGGCGGCACGCCTGGTCGGCGCCACCGGCATCGTGCTGGGCGGTGGGGTCGCCGCGAACTCGCTCCTCCGCGAGGAGATCCTGGGCGCATGTGCCGCCGACGGCATCCGCGGGTTCCTCCCGAGTCGAGCGATGTGCACCGACAACGCGGCGATGATCGCAGCGACGGGCTGGTACCGCCTCCGCAGCGACGGACCGACCGGACTCGACACGGGGGCCACCCCCAATCTCAAGCTGTCGCTGCTGGCGGACTGACGTTCCGAACGGGAACGTTCCGGATCGGTCGATTCGTTCCCCTCATTGGGCGATGCGACGGAGTGTGCTGACGAAGTCGGCGGTGATCGGGACACTGCTCGCCTCGTCGTGCGCGATGACGATCACAGAGATCAGGCAGGCGATCGACGCCCGTCGGCCGATCGGCGAGATCGAGGAGATCGTCGGGG
>CAXBAZ010000055.1:0-11310 GCA_963973395.1 uncultured Acidimicrobiaceae bacterium | reverse complement strand
GGCGTGGAGACCGACGAGATGGCCGCCGACGAGATGGCCGCCGACGAGGTCGAGACGGACGAGGCCGGCGCCGGCGACGAGTCGGACGTTCCGGCCGGCGAGTTCGCGGCCGCCGAGTACGCCGGAGCCGTGCTGCCCGATGCCGACGGCAACGGCCCCGACACCCACCCGATCAAGGGCAACGCCGATTCGATGCTCTACCACACCCCCGACAGCCGCTACTACAAGGTCACCAAGGCCGAGGTCTGGTTCGACACCGAAGAGAACGCCGAGGCCGCCGGCTTCGCGAAGCCGGGCACCGCGACGCCGAACGACAAGGACGAGGACTGATTCATGGGTCAGAAGATCAATCCGTACGGCTTCCGCCTCGGCGTGAGCACCGACTGGAAGAGCCGTTGGTTCTCCGAGCGCGAATACAAGCAGTACCTCGCCGAGGACTGGAAGATCCGCGAGGCGGTCATGAAGCGGCTCGAGTCCGCCGCGATCAGCCGGATCGAGATCGAGCGCACTCGTGACAAGCTGCGCGTCGACGTGCACACCGCTCGCCCGGGCATCGTCATCGGTCGACGGGGCGCCCAGGCCGACGAGCTGCGCCAGATGATCACCGACATCACCGGCAACCAGAAGATCCAGCTGAACATCGTCGAGATCAAGACCCCCGAGCTCGACGCGGCGTTGATCGCCCAGGGTGTCGCGGACCAGCTCGCCAACCGCATCGCGTTCCGCCGGGCGATGAAGCGGGCCGTCCAGAACGCCCAGCGCGCCGGTGCCCTCGGCATCCGCGTGCAGTGCTCCGGTCGCCTCGGTGGCGCCGAGATGAGCCGCACCGAGTGGTACCGCGAGGGCCGCGTGCCGTTGCACACCCTCCGTGCCGACATCGACTACGGGTTCCGTGAGGCCAAGACCGCCAACGGTCGCGTCGGCGTCAAGGTGTGGCTCTACAAGGGCGACATCCTGCCGTACAAGCCGGCCAACGAGGACAAGATCGCCCGCGAGGCCGCCATGGCCGTCGGTGAGACGTCGGGTCAGACGGCCGACGACGGCCCCCGCAAGGTCGTGTCGTCGGCGGCACGTCAGCGCCAGGTCGCCCCCGAGCCCGAGACGCAGCCGTTGATCAAGAACGCCGACCCCGAGCTCGAGAAGTTGCTCGACGAGGAAGAGACCATCGCCCGCCAGACCGGCGACGGCGAGTGAGGAACCCATCATGTTGATGCCCCGCAAAGTCGCACATCGCAAACACCATCGTGGTCGCACGAAGGGCAAGGCCAAGGCCGGCACCGAGCTGCATTTCGGCGAGTACGGCATCCAGGCCCTCGAGCCGGGCTGGCTGACCGCCCGTCAGATCGAGGCTGCCCGTATCGCCATGACCCGCGCCATCCGTCGTGGTGGCAAGGTCTGGATCAACGTGTTCCCCGACAAGCCGGTCACGAAGAAGCCGGCCGAGACCCGCATGGGTTCGGGCAAGGGCAACCCCGAGTTCTGGGTCGCTGTCGTGCGCCCGGGTCGTGTGCTGTTCGAGCTGTCGTACCCCGACGAGGCAACGGCCAAGGAAGCTCTGAACAAAGCGATCCAGAAGCTCCCGATCAAGGCTCGCATCATCACCCGTGAGGAGTTGATCTGATCATGGCCCGCAAGAACAAGCTGGCACAGATGGACCTGAGTGAACTCGTCGAAGAGCTTCGTGAGACGAAGCACGAGGCGCTGAACCTCCGGTTCCGCAACGCCACCGGACAGCTCGAGAACACCGCCGAGATCCCCAAGGTCCGTCGGCAGATCGCACGCATCAACACCCTCATCCGCCAGCGCGAGATCGCGGCGGCCGAGGCAGAAGGCTGAGAGAACCATGAGCGAAACCGACAGCACCACCACCGAGGCTTCGACAGAGCGATCGGCCCGCAAGGTCCGTGAGGGCGTCGTGACCTCGGCCGGGATGGACAAGACGATCGTCGTCACCATCACCGACCGGGTGCGCCACGCGAAGTACAACAAGTTCGTCCTCAAGAGCAAGAAGCTCTACACCCACGACGAGACCAACGATGCCGGTGTCGGCGACAAGGTCCGTGTCATGGAGACCCGTCCGATGAGCAAGAACAAGCGCTGGCGTCTCGTCGACGTCATCGAGCGGGCACGGTGACGCCGTGATCCAGCAAGAATCGCGCCTGCGGGTCGCCGACAACAGCGGCGCCAAGGAAGTGCTCTGCATCAAGGTGCTGGGCGGCACTCGCCGCCGGTACGCCTCGATCGGCGACATCTTCGTGGCGACCGTCAAGGACGCCATCCCGGGAGCCGGGGTGAAGAAGGGCGACGTCGTCAAGTGTGTCGTCGTCCGCGTCAAGAAAGAGAAGCGTCGCCCGGATGGTAGCTACATCCGCTTCGACGAGAACGCCGCCGTGCTGATCAAGGACGATCTCACACCGCGCGGCACCCGCATCTTCGGCCCGGTGGGTCGTGAGCTGCGGGACCGCAAGTTCATGCGCATCGTGTCGCTCGCACCGGAGGTGATCTGACATGCGCAGCATGGCAGTGACGATCGTGGGAGCGCCAGCGAGCCGAGCGTCGATGGGTTCGGGGCGGAGCCCCGAGGAGGTTTGGACATGAAACTCCGCAAGGGAGATCCGGTCCGTGTGATCACGGGCAAGGACAAGGGCAAGGAAGGCGTCGTCGAACACGTCTACCCCAAGGCCAACAAGGTGATCGTCACCGGTGTGAACACCGCGTCGAAGCATCAGCGTGCCGCTCGCGCCAATGAGCAGGCCGGGATCATCGACAAGGACATGCCGATCGACGCATCCAACGTCATGTTCGTGCACAAGGGCAAGACCGTCCGTCTCGGATACACCGAGAACAGCAAGGGCGAGAAGGTCCGGATCGCACGCCCGAGTGGTGAGGAAATCTGATGAGCGCCACCGCAACCGCAACGAACAACCTGCCCCGTCTCAAGGCGCGGTACAACAACACGATCAAGGCGCAGCTCGCCAAGGATCTCGGTATCGAGAACACGATGCAGATCCCGAAGCTCGACAAGATCGTGATCAACATGGGCGTCGGCCGGGCCACGCAGCAGCCGTCGCTGCTCGAGAAGGCCGTCGACGAGCTCACGCTGATCTCCGGCCAGAAGCCGGTCGTCACGAAGGCGCAGACCTCGATCGCCGGTTTCAAGCTCCGTGAAGGGCAGGCGATCGGCACCAAGGTCACCCTGCGCGGCGACCGCATGTGGGAGTTCTACGACCGTCTGATCTCGGTCGCCATCCCCCGAATCCGTGACTTCCGCGGTCTGCCGGCCCACTCGTGGGACGGCCGGGGCAACTACACGTTCGGGCTCAACGACCAGACCGTGTTTCCCGAGATCAACGTCGACACCGTCGACCACCAGCGGGGCATGGACATCACCATCGTGACGACCGCGACCACGAACGAGGCCGGCAAGGCGTTGCTCGATGCGTTCGGGTTCCCCTTCAAGAAGGGCGCCGACGCCGACAACGCCCCCCGCAAGAAGAAGCGCCGTGGTCCGTACCGCGGTGGCAAGAAGAAGTGAACGAGTAGGCGAGAGAGAGAAACGACATGGCCAAGAAAGCACTCGTCAACAAGGCGGCTGGTACGCCCAAGTTCAAAGTTCGCGCCTACACCCGCTGCCGCCGGTGCGGCCGGGCCCGTTCGGTCTTCAGGAAGTTCGGCCTCTGCCGCATCTGCTTGCGCGAGCTCGCACATGCCGGTGAGATCCCCGGTCTGACGAAGTCGAGCTGGTGAGGGAGGAAGAATCATGCTGACCGATCCCATTGCCGACATGCTCACCCGGATTCGCAACGCGAACACCGCGATGCACGACGAGGTTCGTATGCCCTCGTCGAAGCAGAAGGTCGCGCTCGCCAAGGTCCTCGAGTCCGAGGGCTACATCGGAGGCTTCGAGGTCGCTCCGTCGACCAAGGGTCCCGGCGACGTGCTCACCATTTCGATGAAGTACTCCGACGATCGTGAACGCACGATCTCCGGCCTTCGTCGCATCTCCACACCGGGCCTGCGGGTCTACCGCAAGTCGTCCGCCGTGCCACGTGTGCTCGGTGGCCTCGGTGTGGCCGTCCTGTCCACCAGCCATGGCCTCATGACCGACCGCGAAGCGCGCCAGCGCAAAGTCGGCGGCGAAGTCCTCTGCTACGTCTGGTGAGCCAGAGGAACGAACAAGGAATCAGAGGGAAGTCTCATGTCTCGTATCGGTAATGCACCCGTCGCCCTCCCGGCCGGCGTCGACGTCACGGTCGCCGACCGCACCGTCACGGTCAAGGGCCCCAAGGGCTCGCTCAGCCGCGTGATCCCGGGCGGCATCGAGATCCGTCAGGAAGACGGCGCGCTCACGTTCGTGCGTCCCGACGACGAGCGCAAGAACAAGGCGCTCCACGGGCTGACCCGGAGCCTCGTCAACAACATGGTGATCGGCGTCACCGACGGCTACCGCAAGCAGCTCGACATCGTCGGTGTCGGCTACCGCGCCGAGGCCCAGGGCGCCAACGCGCTGCGTCTCAACCTGGGGTTCAGCCATCCGGTCAACGTGACCGCCCCCGAGGGCATCTCGTTCGAGGTGCCGGTGCCGACCCAGGTCATCGTGTCGGGCATCGACAAAGAAGTCGTCGGCCAGGTGGCCGCCAACATCCGCAGCATCCGCAAACCCGAGCCGTACAAGGGCAAGGGCGTCCGGTACGCCGGCGAGCGCGTTCTGCGCAAGGCCGGCAAGGCCGGCAAGAAGTAATCGGAGCACATGCAATGAGTGACATCGCCAAGGCACGCCGCGAAGGCCGCATCCGCCGCCATCGTCGGGTCCGCAAGAAGGTTCACGGCACCGCGGCCCGGCCGCGTCTCGCCGTCCACCGTTCGAACAAACACATCACCGTGCAGGTGATCGACGACGACGCCGGTCGCACGCTCGCGGCCGCCTCGACCAACGAGGCCGATCTGCGCACCAGCAGTGGAGCCACGGTCGCCGCCGCCGAGCGCGTCGGTCAGCTCATCGCCGAGCGGGCCAAAGCCGCCGGCATCGACACCGTGGTCTTCGACCGCGGTGGATTCGCCTACCACGGTCGTGTCGCTGCGATCGCCGAAGCTGCACGTACAGCAGGTCTGGAGTTCTGATGGCTTACAACAACGACAGTCGCAACGATCGCGACAACGAAGGTGGCCTGCGCGAGTCGCGCGTCATCACGATCAACCGCGTCGCCAAGGTGGTCAAGGGTGGCCGGCGGTTCAGCTTCACGGCGCTCGTCGTGGTCGGTGACGGCAACGGTCGCGTCGGCCTCGGCTACGGCAAGGCCAAGGAAGTACCGTTGGCGATCCAGAAGGGCACCGAGGAAGCCAAGCGCAACCTCTTCGAGGTGCCGTTGGCCGGTTCGACCATCATCCACCCGGTGATCGGTGAGACCGGTGGCGGCCGCGTGCTGATGAAGCCCGCCTCCGTCGGTACCGGTGTCATCGCCGGTGGTGCCGCCCGCATCATCCTGGAAGAAGCCGGCGTGCACGACATCCTGTGCAAGTCGCTCGGCTCGGCCAACCACATCAACGTCGCCCGTGCCACCATCGCGGGCCTCAAGGCACTCCAGCGGCCCGACGAGATCGCGAAGCGTCGCGGCATCCCCGCCGACACGTTCGTGCCGAAGGGTCTGCTCAACGCCTACAACGAGCGCCAGAAGCAGATGGCTGCCGGCGCCTCCGCCAGCCAGGACTGAGGGAACGACCAATGAGTGAGAACACCATCACCGTCAAGCAGGTGAAGTCGGCGATCGGCGAGAAGCCGAAGGCGCGCGGCACCCTGCGGGCGTTGGGCCTCGGCCGCATCGGCAAGTCCAACACCCTCCCCGACCGCCCCGAGATCCGCGGCATGATCCATCGTGTGCCGCACCTCATCGAAGTCACGGAAGGAGCTGAGTGATCATGCGTGTCGACGATCTCGCACCAGCACCCGGTTCGAAGAAGAGCGCCAAGCGCGTCGGTCGCGGTATCGGCGGCAAGGGCGGCAAGACCGCCGGCCGTGGTACCAAGGGCCAGCGGGCCCGCAACACCGTCGCCCGCGGTTTCGAAGGTGGCCAGACGGGACTCAAGCAGCGCGTTCCCAAGCTCAAGGGCTTCACGAACCCGTTCCGCGTCGAGTACGCCGCCGTCAACCTCGACACGATCAACGAGCTCGGCGAGTCGACGGTCGACCCCGACCTGCTCGTCGCGCGCGGCGTCGTCCGGAAGGACGCATTCGTCAAGATCCTCGGACGCGGTGAGATCACCGCCAAGCTCGACGTGCACGCTCACGCCGTCTCCAAGGCGGCCGAGGCGGCGATCACGGGTGCCGGTGGCACCGTCACGTTGATCACGCTGCCGTTCAAGGAAGAGGGCAAGGCCGGACGCCCCGCGGCCAAGGGCAACCAGTTCACGAACCGGTGACCCGGTCGTCCTGCGACGGCTCCGCGTGAGCCTCGCCCGCTAACCTGCCCGAGTCCCCGAACACGAGGAATGTCGCCAGTGCTGTCGAATTTGTTGAACATCTTCAAGGTTGCGGATCTTCGGAACAAGATCCTGTTCACCTTCATGATCGTCGCGCTGTACCGGGTCGGTGCCGCCATCCGTGTGCCGGGAGTCGACCCGCTCGCGATCGATCAGCTCCAGGAGAGCACCGGCGACGGTGTGCTCGGGTTGTTCAACCTGTTCTCCGGCGGCGCGTTCGAGTCGTTCTCGATCTTCGCGCTCGGCATCATGCCGTACATCACCGCCAGCATCATCATGCAGGTGCTCGGCGTCGTCATCCCGAAGCTGGAAGAACTCCAGCAGGAGGGTGCGGTCGGTCAACGCAAGATCACGCAGTACACGAGGTACGTGACGATCGCGTTGGCGCTGCTGCAGGCCACCGTGCTGGTGTTCCTGTTCGGGACCGGTGGCGGCGGCGCGTTCTTCAGCGCCGTCCAGGCACCCTCGGTGCCCCTGCTGCCCGACGGCCTCTGGCCGCGCGGGTACCTGATCATCCCGACCCTCGTCGCCGGCACCGCCGTGCTGATGTGGATGGGCGAGCTCATCAGCCAGCGTGGCATCGGCAACGGCATGTCGATGGTCATCTTCGCCTCGGTCGTCGCCTCGTTGCCCGGCGGGTTCTACTCGATCCTGCAGGTCAACAAGATCTTCTGGTTCGTGGTGATGATCATCGTGACGCTGGCCATCATCGTGGCGGTCGTGTTCATCGAGCTCGGTCAACGCCGCATCCCGGTCCAGTTCGCGAAGCGTGTCGTCGGCCGGCGGATGATGGGCGGTCAGAACACGTACATCCCGCTGAAGGTCAACCAGTCCGGCGTGATCCCGATCATCTTCGCCAGCTCGATCCTGCTGCTGCCGGCGATCATGGTCAGCTTCCTCGGCAACGGCGACGCGAACAGCTCGAACTGGTGGGACAGGGCCCGCGGCCAGGCCCAGGAGTTCGTCGATCAGTACATCCTGAACAGCCAGAACCTGGTGTACGTCACGATCTTCGCCCTGCTGATCATCGCCTTCGCCTACTTCTACAACTCGATCGCGTTCGATCCGGTGCGCCAGGCCGACCAGATCCGACGTCAGGGCGGGTTCATCCCCGGCGTCCGGCCCGGCCCTCAAACCGAGTCGTATCTCGGCAAGGCCGTGAACCGGATCACCCTGCCGGGTGCCGTGTTCATCGCCATCATCGCGATCACTCCGTACCTGATCCTGTGGGCCGCCGACGTGAACTCGTTCGCGTTCGCCGGCACCAGCGTGCTCATCTCCGTCGGCGTCGCCCTCGAGCTGATGCGCCAGATCGACAGCCAGCTGATGCTGCGCAACTACGCCGGGTTCTTGAAGTAAGTCGCCGTCCCGTGATCCCGGGTGCACGACTCATCATCCTCGGCCGGCAGGGCGCCGGCAAGGGGACGCAGTGCGTTCGATTGTCGCGCCACTACATCGTGCCGCACATCTCCACCGGCGACATGCTCCGCGCGGCCGTCCGTGAGGGCACCGAGCTGGGCCTGCTCGCGAAGCAGATCATGGAGGAAGGCGGCCTGGTCGGCGACGAGGTCATGATCGGACTCGTCGACGAGCGCCTCGCGAAGCCCGATGCCGACAGCAGGGGCTACATCCTCGACGGCTTCCCGCGGACCGTCGCCCAGGCGCAGGCCCTCGACGAGCTGACGTCCGCCAAACCCATCAACATCGTGATCGACCTCGACGTGCCGCGTGAGATCGTCCGCGAACGGCTCTCGGCTCGACGCGTCTGCCGGGATTGCGGCACCAACTACGTGGCGACCGGCAACGATCCGTCGCCGTGGATCTGCGATGTGTGCGGCGGCGACGTGCAGCAGCGCGACGACGACACGCCCGAGGCGGTCGACCGCCGTCTCGACCTGTACGAGGAGCAGACCTCTCCGTTGATCGAGTACTTCAACAGCCGCGGCGCACTCGCCGTGGTCAACGGCGTCGGACATCCCGACCACGTCTTCAAGCGTCTCACCGACGCGATCGAGGCCCGCCGGTAGGCGGCCCACCGCTAGCACATCGCCTCGGAAAAGTGGCGGACCCCGCCATTGGGGATCGCTCCCGATTCCGATAGCATTGCTAGTCGGTCTGTGTGCAGACCGAGAACACAAGTCCGCTGAGCTGGGGAGATCCTCAGTTCGTACCGAGGAGAGTCCCCCTGGCAAAGCCCAAAGACGACGCCATCGTGCTCGAAGGCACGATCGTCGAGTCGCTTCCGAATGCAATGTTCCGTGTCGAGCTCGAGAACGGCCACAACGTGTTGGCCCACATCTCGGGCAAGATGCGGATGCACTACATCCGCATTCTCCCCGGCGACAAGGTGCAGGTGGAACTCACCCCTTACGACCTCACCCGGGGCCGTATCACGTACCGATACAAGTGAGCCGAGAAACGAGAACGTTGTCGTGAAGGTCCGACCGAGCGTCAAACCCATGTGCGAGAAGTGCCGCGTCATCCGCCGGCACGGTCGCGTCCAAGTCATCTGTGAGAACCCGCGCCACAAGCAGCGCCAGGGCTGACGAGAGATCCGAGAGAGAGTAACGAATGGCACGTATTGCTGGCGTCGACATCCCCCGCGAGAAGCGGTTGGAGATCTCGCTCACCTACATCTTCGGGGTCGGTCTGACGACCTCCCAGAAGATCTGCGACGAGCTCGAGCTCGACCGCAACACGAAGGTGTCCAACCTGACCGAGGACGAGGTCAACAAGATCCGTCAGTACGTCGACCAGAACCTCACCATCGAAGGTGACCTGCGTCGCGATGTGCAGAACGACATCAAGCGCAAGATCGAGATCGGGTGCCTGCAGGGCGTCCGCCACCGCAAGGGCCTCCCGGTCCGCGGCCAGCGCACCCACACCAACGCCCGGACCCGGAAGGGCCCGAAGCGCACGGTGGCCAACAAGAAGAAGGCAGTGAGGAAGTAAGCCATGGCCAAGGCAAAGCCGGGCGGTCGTCGCCCCCGCAAACGCGATCGCAAGAACGTCTCGTCAGGTGTCGTGCACATCAAGAGCTCGTTCAACAACACGATCGTCACCATCACCGATGCGCAGGGCAACGTGATCTCCTGGGCGTCGTCGGGCGCCGTCGGCTTCAAGGGCAGTCGCAAGAGCACTCCCTACGCCGCTCAGCAGGCCGCCGAACGCGCCGCCAACGCAGCGATGGAGCACGGTCTCCGTCGCGTCGAAGTGCAGGTGAAGGGCCCCGGTTCGGGCCGCGACACCGCAGTTCGCTCCATCCAGAACACCGGCATCGAGGTCACGTCCATCAAGGACGTCACGCCCGTGCCGCACAACGGTTGCCGCCCGCCGAAGCGGCGCCGAGGCTGAGGTAGATCATGGCTCGTTACACCGGTCCCAAGGTGCGCCTCTCCAGGCGCCTGTCCACCAACATCTTCGAGAACGAGAAGGGCCGCAAGGCACTCGATCGCCGCCCCTTCCCGCCGGGTCAGCACGGCCGCACGCGGCGCCGCAACGCCGGCAGCGAGTACCTCGCCCAGCTGCAGGAGAAGCAGAAGGCGAAGTACATCTACGGCGTGCTCGAGAAGCAGTTCAAGAAGACGTACAACGAGGCCAACCGGCTCCAGGGCCCGACGGGTGAGAACCTGTTGATCCTGCTCGAGACGCGCCTCGACAACGTGGTCTACCGCGCCGGATGGGCCTCGACCCGTCCGCAGGCCCGGCAGTTCGTCAACCACGGTCTGATCAAGGTCGACGGCCAGCGGGTCGACATCCCGTCGTACCGTCTCAAGAAGGGTCAGGTCGTCACGCTCGGCGAGAAGGCCGCCAACATGATCGTGGTGCAGCACAACATCGACACGCTCGACCGGTCGCTCGTCGGCTGGCTCGAGACGGGTGATGGTGGCAAGCAGGTCACCGTCCGCGATCTCCCACAGCGCGAGCACATCGATGTGCCGGTGCGCGAATCCCTCATCGTCGAGCTCTACTCCAAGTAGTCCGCTCGTCGCCGCGGCGTGAGCCGCTGCACCCCGTCACGTCACCCGCGAAATCAGCGTCATCGGACGCTCAGAAAGGACCCGGCAGCACATGCTCGTCATGCAGCGCCCTTCCGTCGAAGCCCTCGGCGAGGAGAGCAACAACCAGCAGCGCTTCGCGATCGGTCCGCTCGAGCCCGGCTTCGGCCACACGCTCGGCAACTCACTCCGTCGCACCTTGCTCTCGTCGATCCCCGGAGCCGCGATCACCACGGTGCGGTTCGACGAGGCGCTCCACGAGTTCGACACGATCTCGGGCGTCGCCGAGGACGTCACCGACATCATCCTCAACCTCAAAGACGTCGTCCTGACGTCGGTGTCCGACGAAGCCGTGAACCTGCGCCTCGACGTGCGTGGTCCTGCGGTCGTCACCGCCGGCGACATCGAGTGCCCCGCCGACGTCGAGGTCCTGAACAAGGATCTCCACATCGCGACGCTCAACGGCAAGGCCCGCCTCGCGATCGACCTGAGCGTCGAGCAGGGCCGTGGCTATGCGTCGAGCCAGCGTGAGATCGAGACCCGCACGATCGGAGTGATCCCGATCGACGCGCTGTTCAGCCCGGTCCGTCGGGTGAGCTTCGAGGTCGAGCCGACCCGGGTCGAGCAGTCCACGAACTACGACAACCTCATCATGGAGATCGAGACCGACGGTTCGGTCGATCCCGCCGAGGCGCTGGCGTCGGCCGGCGCCACACTGCGGTCGCTCGTCGACCTCGTCGCCTCGATGAGCGACGAGCCCAAGGGCCTCGAGCTCGGCGAGATGATCGACACGACCACCTCGTCGCCCGACCTCGACCTGCCGATCGAAGACCTC
>CAXBAZ010000054.1:0-11396 GCA_963973395.1 uncultured Acidimicrobiaceae bacterium | reverse complement strand
CCGCCGTGCGGCCTCGCCGGGGGACGCGGCTCGGCCGGCGACGAGTTCGGCGGGCGACACCAGGCCGTGTTCGACCACAAGTCGCTCCAGCGCCGCCGTCCAGATCTCGTAGTACGACAGTGACGAATAGTCCGGCAGGGTCTCGCGGGCGCGCCGGCTCATGTCGATGTTCCAGCCGCCGGGTGCGCCCGCCGCGAGCGTGAGCGCCAACGCCCGCGCCTCCCACCGATGGTGGAACACGACGCCCTCCGGCTCCGGTTCGACACGGCCGTGGCCGGTCGAACCACCGAGGTCGGCGTGCGAGACGTATCGGTCCGCCGGGTCGGTCGGATCGGTCGGATCGGTCATGCGAGCGCCGCCGGGTCGAGCGGACGACCGACGCCGATCATCGAGTCTCGGGTGACGAGCTCGGCGAGCCGTCCCTCCGACCAACCGTCGGTGTCGGTGGGGCGCTGCGGGATGACGAGGTAGCGCACCTCGGCCGTCGAATCCCACACCCTGATGTCGATCTCGTCGGGCAGCGCGACGCCGAAGTCGGCCAGCACGCCGCGAGGGTCACGCACCACCCGAGAACGGTACGGTGCGCTCTTGTACCACGTCGGCGGGAGCCCGAGCACCGGCCACGGATAGCAGCTGCACAACGTGCAGACCACCATGTGGTGGGTGTCGTCGGTCTGCTCGACCGCGACCATGTGTTCACCCTGCCGGCCGGCGAACCCCAAGGACGCGATCGCGGCGGTCGCGTCGCGGGCGAGCCAGGCGCGGAAGTCGGGGTCGACCCACGCACGAGCGACGACCTGCGCGCCGTTGCGTGGCCCGACGCGGGTCTGATACGTGTCGATCAACTCGTCGAGCGCAGCCGGGTCGACGTACCCCTTCTCGGTCAACAACGTTTCGAGCGCCCTGACCCGCACGTCCATCGGGTCGAGTTCGCTGTACTCGTCGCCCCCGTCGTGATCGTGGTCGTGGCCGTGTCCCATCGCCACGAGCGTAGAGCACGGCGACGCAGAGATCGGCGGGTCACCGGGCCGTCGCAGCGAACGCGATCGCGGCGGCGTGCCCGACGTTCAGTGAGTCGACAGCCGTGCTGATCGGAATTCGCACCCGGCGCGTCGCCAGTTCCATCGCGGCCGCCGTCAGACCCGGTCCCTCGGCGCCCAGCACGATGGCCACGCGGTCGGGAACCGGCGTGCGCCAGAGGTCGTCGGCTGCGTCGGGCGACAGCGCCCAGGTCTCGATCCCGGCTGCGTGCAACGTGGCGAGCGCACCCGGCCACGCATCCGCATCGGCACGGGCGACGCGCATGTGCAGGATCTCGCCCATGCTGACGCGCACGGTTCGGCGGTGGTACGGATCGGTGCACGTCGGGCTCAGCACCATGCCCTCCACCTCGAACGCCCGCGCCGCACGGGCGATCGCACCGACGTTCTCGTCGTCGTTGAGCCCCTCGAGCACGACGAGCCGCCTCGAGGTGCGTGCGAGTTCTCCGACGGTCGCCAGCGGCCGGCGTTCGGCCGCGACCAGCACGCCGCGCGGCAGGTGGAAGCCCACGATGCGATCCATCACGACGCCGTCGGCGACGTAGACCGGCACGCCGGAGAGTGCAGGGAGCGATCGGTACGGCAGGAAGCGGTTCACGCGTGAGGGGGACAGGAGCGCGGAACGGAACCGGTGGCCCGAGTCGATCAGCCGATCGATCGACATCCAGCCCTCGGACATGAAGAACTCGTCGCCCTCCATCCGGCTCCGCGCCGCCTGATCGTTCAGGTGGCGGTAGTCGGCGACGCGGGGGTCGTCCGGGTCGTCGATCGTGATCGTCGCGTGCACGTCGCCGACCGTACGGCACCCGGCGTGTTCGTGCACCGGAGCGGCCGTCGCCCCCGCCGACTCGCGGTCAGGGCCCGTCCGACCGATCACCGAGAACCTCGTCGAGCGGTTCGATACCGTGGTCGGTGAGAGGACGGCATGGACGACGAACACACATCGGAGCAGCCTGAGTACGGCGACGTCCTCGACGCCGACTGGGCGGAGTCGGTCGTTCGGAGCCGTCATCCTGTCGACGGTTCGGCGGTGTTCACCGTCCCTGCCCACGCTGATGCGCCGGCGGGAGCCGTCGTGGTGCTCCTGCACGGTGTCGGCAACGACGGTTCGATCTT
Organism: uncultured Acidimicrobiaceae bacterium; assembly: GCA_963973395.1. GTDB lineage: Bacteria > Actinomycetota > Acidimicrobiia > Acidimicrobiales > Ilumatobacteraceae > Ilumatobacter. The sequence continues at coordinate 9,240 of CAXBAZ010000054.1, read as the reverse complement.
CGGTCCGATCATGTCGTCGCTCGCCGGGCTGGGCACGGTGGTCGCGCCGACGCTGTCGCCCGCGTTGCTGACCGACGTCGGCGACGAGCGGGCGCTGATGTCGGCCGGCCTCGTCGATTGGTTGAGCGCGGTCGTCGCGCCGCCGTGGCGACTCGTCGGCCACTCGATGGGTGGTGTGATGACCGGTTTGATCCTGCGGACGCAGCCCGACCTCGTCGAGCGTGCCGTTCTGCTCAACGCACCGCTCCCCGGCGTCGTCCAGCGCATTCGCTTCCGCAACACGGTCGATCGCACCGGACGCGCCCTGCTGTTCATGAGGGCGCTCGCTGCGGCCACCCGGTTCGGCCGTCCCCGCCTGCCGCGGTTCCTGCGCGGCGCGGAGGTGGCGGCAGTTCGCGTCGCACTGCGCGGGTTCGTGCACGACACCGGCGCGCTCGACGCCCGGGTGCTGACTCGGGCGGTGCTCGCGTCACGCACCACCGACGGCAACCGGTTCCTCTCGCTCGCTGCCGAACTCCCAGACTGGGAGTCCGAACCGTTCGACCGCGTGCCGGTCACGATCGTGCTGGGCGATGTCGACCCGCTGATCCCTCCGGGCGACGTCGACGCGGTCGCGGAGATGTATCCGGACGCGAGTGTGCACGTGGTGGCGAACTGCGGTCACTTCGCCCATCTCGAATGGCCGCAGCTCTCGGTCGACACGATCCGCAACTTCCTCACCGCCACCTGACGGTTGGTGCCAGGCACCAACCGTCAGGTGATGGTGTGAGGCACCAACCGTCAGGTGATGGTTTCAGTTCCGGTCGCTGGCTGCCGATCAAGATGGTGATGAGCGGGCCCACCACCGAACCGACGCGGACGGAATCGCCTCGGCCCATGGATGGGCGGAGCGAACCGTGGGAGCACGAGGTCGCGGCGCGCCGGCGCGTTCGCGAGCTGCTCCAGGGTCTCCCTCCCGGATTCGTGGTGTTCGACGGCCTGGAGCTGCCGCGCCCGACCCGCGCCGTCGTCGACCACCTCGTGATCGGCCCCCGCAACGTGTGGGCCGTCACCACGCACGTCTCGGCCGAACCCGTCACGTTCGGTCGCGGCCGGAACGCCGACACCCTCTGGGCAGGAGCCACGTCGCTGCGGACGTTGCTCGAGGCCGCCGACTGGGAGTCGGCCGCATTGGCCGACCACATCGGGTTCGCAGTGGAACCAGTGGTCTGCGTCGTGGCGCCGGCGCTGCCGGAGTCGACGTTCGACTTCAACGGCATCAGGATCTGCGAGCCGTCGTCGATCGTCCGCCAGGTCGCCACCTCGACCGCCGACTTCGTGGATGTGGCCGCCGTCGCGGCGGCCGTCCGGCGGTCGTTCGGGACGGAGCCTGCCACGGGCACGGCCCCTCCCACGCTGGGTGTGGCGGTCCAGCCGCCAACGCTGCGACCCGGGATGTCGTCGCGCCGTCGTCGCACCATGGGCGCGCGGATGCACGCGCTCAAGTCGATGCGAGCCGTGCGGGTCGGGGCGGCGCTCACCTTCATCGCCGTGCTCGTCGCGTCGTTGCCGACGATCATCGGCGTGTGGAACTCGGTCGCGACCGAGAGCGCCGATCGCATCACGGCTGTGATCGACGACGAAGCGATCGCCGACTCGATACCGGAAGCGGCGGCCGATCCGGCCGGCGTCGGCTACACGCTGACGTGCACCGACACCGGATGGGTCGTCGAGTGGTCGTGGCCGGGACCGCTCGGTCCGGGTGTGGCCGGCTACTCGATCCGGACCCGCACCGGCGGTGCAGCGGCACTGGTCCACACGCGGACGACGTGGACCGATCCGGCGTCCCCGCCGCCCGACTCGCGGGTCGTGAACCCGTCGGCGACCGAGGTCATCACCCACCATCGCGCCGACGACGGCAGCATCGTCGCCACGACGTCGGAGGCGATGGTCGCCCCGAACGCGACCTGCTGAACAGATCGGTCAGCAGGGCGTCGACGTGTTCAGAGCTCCATCTGTTTGAAGAGCTCGAGGTACTCCACGTGGTTGTCGTCGAGCCGTGCCCGCTCCATCGTCAGGCTGGCCCGGTCACCGTCGAACTCGATCAGGGCCATCGTGTTGTCGAAGATCGGGTCGACGTCGAGGTCCCACCGCAGATCCGATGGCGGGCGTCCCACACGTCGCTGCAGGAACTCCGCCACACGGCGTCCGGTATCGGACTGGGCGAACCGCATCGCACGTCGTGAGGGAGCGTCGAGGATGTTCCTGATCGGCGAGCTCACGACCTGATGCACGCGGCTCGTGAACCGGCGATCGCCTCGCGGCTCGACGGCCACGCCGTACGAGAAGTGGATGTCTCCGCCGAGCACCGTGATCGTGGCCGGCGCTTCGGTGTCGCGCTCGCCGGTGGCACGTTCCACGAGCAGCCGCTCGAACTTCCGGAACGAGTCGTCGAACGAGGGCCAGTGCTCGGTGTCGATCGTGCGTCTGACCCGCTCGCCGACCCAGGCACCGACCCGGCCCCAGCGCCCGTCGCACACGGCCTCGTCCCACTGCTGGATCGCATGCACGCCGCCCGGCGCGAAGACCGGCAACGACGTGGCGATGAGCAGGTGGGTGGCCGGCTCGAAGCACCGGTCGACGACCCAGTCCCACTCGTCGTCGCCGATCATCTTGCGGTTGCCGGGCTCGAGCACCCGGCCGTTGCGCGTGTCGACCATGACCAGGTGGACGTCGCCGAACCGGCGGTGGAAGCTGAACGGGTAACCGCCGGGCACCGGCGTCTGTGCCTCCGACTCGAACGCCCAGTGCCGGAGGACGGCTTCGGCGTCGTCGCTCTCCATCACCCGGGCGAGCATTCCCTGGGACGCGATCTCGGCCGGGGAGAGGTTGCCGAGGTGCTGGTAGATCCAGTACGACATCATCGCCCCGATGATGTGATCTTCCCACCAGGGTTCGGCCCGGGTCTCCTCGACCCACGACTGCGACGTGTTCCAGTCGTCGATCACGTCGTGGTCGTCGAAGATCATCACGCTCGGCACGACCGACATCACCCATCGTTCGATGTCGCATCTCCACGATTCCTCGTAGAGCCAGGTGTACTCCTCGAAGTCGGCGACGACCTTCTTCGGGAGGTCGCCCCGGTCGTCACCCCTGCGTTCGACCCGCCGCTGGGCGGCCGGTGACATGTCGTCCGCGTAGACCTGGTCGCCAAGGAAGACGAGCACGTCCGGCCACTCGGCGGGCGGCTGGGAGAGCATCCGCAGGCCGTGTGCGCGGAGCGCGTCGACACCCAAACCCTCCCCGGTCACTCCGGCCTCGAGGATGTACGGCGGCTCGTGAGGTGCCGCGCTGCGACAGCTGCCGAACAGCAGACGGAACGGACCGTCCTCGCCCATCGTGCGGATCACACTCGGTGGCAGTCGGCTGTCGGCAGCCGGCCACACGAGGCGGTCGTCGATGTGGACCTGGTACGGGATCGTCGAGTCGGGGGCCAGTCCTTCCAGCACGACGAGTGCGTAGTGGTGACCCGCCACCTCGAACGTGCGCGTGGACGTGTCGAGCACACGAACGGTGCATGCAGCGGTCGTCTCGACCCATACGGTCGCTTCGGTCTCGGACACGTAGCGCAGCGCCGGGCCGAGGAGCAGCTCGGCCACTGCGGGGCGGTTCGGGGTCGTGGAGTCGGTCATGCGGTCGCGTTCGTGGTCGTGGTCGTCGTGTTCATGGTCGTGGTCGGAGCGGTTCGTGTGGTCACGGTGGTCCCTACTGGTCGGTCAGTGCATTGTGCCATCCCACCCGCCGGCCGCGGCCACGAACCCGCCGTCTGGCCGTGCTCGGCTGGACGGCGACGGCGACTTCGCTACCATCGGGGCGCCACCAGAGGCCGAGTCAGGGGAAACTCATGGATGCCAGCACGATTCGGGAACTGCCGCTCTTCGACGGTCTGCCCGACGAGGTCGCCGAGCACTGCGCCGCCCGCTTCGAGGAGTTGGAGCTCCTCGCCGGCACCGGGCTCGCCCGCGAGGGCGACTTCGCCTACAAGTTCTTCGTGGTGCTCGACGGCGAGGTCGAGGTGCAACGCGACTTCCAGCACGTCGCCACGCTGGGGCCCGGCGACTTCTTCGGCGAGATGGGGGTGTTGGCCGGAGGTCGACGCAACGCCCGGGTCGTCGCCACGACACGCTGCCGGGTCGGCTGGATGACCGGGTGGGCCTTCGACGCGATGCTGCGTGAGCATCCCGAGGTCGCGCTCCGCATCCAAGCCGTGGTCACCGAGCGCATGAGCGCGGTGCCCGACGCCGGCACCGAGTGAACGGAGCGAACCAGGTTCGCTCCGTTCGCTCCGTTCGCTCCGCCCGATGGTTCAGCGGCGACGGATCAAGGTGATGCCGTCGCCGATCGGCAGCATCACGGCGTGGACGTCGTCGCGTCGCGCCACGGCGTCGTTGAACTCGCGGAGCGCCACCGTGTTGGTGTCGTCGGCCGCGTCGTCGACGATCGCTCCGCTCCACAGCACGTTGTCGACCACGATCAGACCCCGGTCGGTCAGCCGCGGGAGCAGGAGGTCGAGGTAGGACCGGTACCCCGGCTTGTCGGCGTCGATGAACGCCAGATCGACGTGTGCCTCGTGGGGGAGTGCGGCAAGGCCGTCGCTCGCCGGACCGACCCTGACCTCGATCCGGTCGAGGATGCCGGCCTCCGCCCACGCCGATCGCGCCGTCTCCAGGTACCGGTCGGTGATGTCGAAGCAGATCAGCCGCCCGTCGTCGGGGAGCGCCCGCGCCATCCACAGCGCCGACATCCCGGTGAACGTGCCGACCTCCACGATCGTGCGGGCACCCGAGATCGCCACGAGCGTCGCGAGGAACCGTCCCTGGTCGTCGCCGATGTTCATGCCGGCCTCGTGCTCGAAACGCTCCCGCGTGAGCGCCGCGAGGCGGGAGGCCACGGCGTCCTCGGTGGGATTCGAGTGGGCGGTGACGTAGTCGTACAGCTCGTCGTTCATCCGGATGTATCGCATCACCTCCACTCGTACCACGCCGCCGACGATCCGGACGAGCGAACGGAGCGAACCAGGTTCGCTCCGTTCGAGTGAGTGAGTACCCACTCACTCGGATAGCGTGGGCGACCGTGCCCTCCGCCGTCACCACGAGCCGCCGCGCGGCACCGCTTCCACTCGACGAGCGCCGCGCCGCGATCGTGCGAGCGGTGCTGCCCCTCATGATCGACCACGGCGTGGGCACCACCACCCGCGAGCTGGCGCGGGCCGCCGGGGTCAGCGAGGGCACGCTGTTCAATGCGTTCACCGACAAGGACGAGCTCGTCGCCGCGGTCGTCGAGGCGGCCCTCGACCAGGAGCCGTTCGAACGGGCCATCGACGCGATCGACCCCGCCGGCACGTTCGTCGACCGTCTCGTCGCCGCCACCGAGATCATCCAGCGGCGGGTCGTCGACATCTGGCGGCTCGTGTCGCAACTTGACCCCCACCGTCAGCCGCTGCCACCCAAGGGTCCGTTCCCCGACAGTCCGGCACTGATCGCACTGCTCGCCACCGAGGCCGAACCCCTGCGCACCACGCCGGCCGACGCCGCCCGTCTCCTGCGCGCGCTCGCACTCTCGCTCTCGCACCCCCACCTGGTCGAGACGCCGCGGCCGGCGGGCGAGATCGTCGACCTGTTCCTCAACGGTGCGTTGCGATGAGCTTGCGTCGCCTGCTCCGAACTCACCTCGCGCCGTATCGCCGACTGCTGTGGATCGTGGTCGGCCTCCAGGCGGTCCAGACCTTCGCCACGCTCGCGCTGCCGGCACTCAACGCCGACCTCATCAACGACGGCGTGCTCGTCGGCGACAACGGCTTCATCTGGCGAACCGGCGGGATCATGCTCGGGTTCAGCGTCGTGCAGATCCTGTTCGGTGCGGCCGCGGTGTGGTTCGGTGCCCAGGCCGCGATGGGCTTCGGACGCGACCTGCGGCGCGACCTGTTCCACCAGGTCACCGACTACTCCGCACGTGAGGTCGGCAGCTTCGGTGCCTCGTCGCTGATCACCCGCATCACGAACGACGTCCAGCAGGTGCAGATGTTGGTGGTCATCGCCGCCACGATGATGATCGCGGCGCCACTCACGATGCTGATCGGCATCGTGCTGGCGATCCGCGAAGACGTCGGCCTGTCGGTGGTCCTGCTGTTCGCGATGCCCGGTGCCGTGCTGCTGCTCGGCCTGATCGTGATGCTCATGGTGCCGGCGTTCCAGCTGATGCAGGAGCGCGTCGACCGGGTCAACGCCGTGCTGCGCGAACAGATCACCGGCATCCGGGTCGTGCGGGCCTTCGTCCGTGAGCCGCAGGAGCAGGCGCGGTTCGCCGTCGCCAACGACGAGCTCACCGACACCGCGCTGCGCACCGGTCGGTTGATGGCCGCCACGTTCCCGACGGTCGGCTTCATCGTCAACATCTCGAGCCTCGCCGTGCTCTGGATCGGGGCGAACCGGATCAGCGCCGGCGAGATGCAGGTCGGCTCGCTCGTCGCCTACATCAGCTACCTGATCCAGATCCTGATCGCCGTCGTGATGGCCACGTTCATGGCATCGATGGTGCCGCGGGCGGCGGTGGCCGCCGACCGGATCATGCAGGTCCTCGACACCGACTCGTCGGTCCGTCCCCCCGAGCACCCGGTCACCGACGTGCCCGAACGCGGCACCCTCGAGTTCCGCGACGTCTCGTTCCGCTACGCCGGCGCCGAACAGCCCGTGCTCAGCGACATCTCGTTCCGGGTGGCCGCCGGCGAGACCACGGCGATCATCGGGTCGACCGGTGCCGGCAAGACCACCCTCGTCAACCTCGTGGCGCGCCTGTTCGACGCCACCGAGGGCAGCGTGCTCGTCGACGGCGTCGACGTGCGCGAGCTCGACCCCGATCTGCTCTGGGGGAGCGTCGGCTACGTCCCGCAGCAGGCGTTCCTGTTCTCCGGCACGGTCGCGTCGAATCTCCGGTTCGGGCGCCCCGACGCCACCGACGACGAACTCTGGGAGGCACTCGAGATCGCGCAGGCGTCGGGCTTCGTCCAGACGATGCCCGACGGGCTGGAGAGCCCGATCGCACAGGGCGGTACCAACGTGTCGGGCGGTCAACGCCAGCGGTTGTCGATCGCCCGGGCGCTCGTGGCGCGGCCCGAGATCTTCGTGTTCGACGACTCGTTCTCCGCGCTCGACCTGGCCACCGATGCGCGACTCCGGGCGGCGCTGCAGCCGGTGACCCGTGACGCGGCCGTGCTGGTCGTCGCACAGCGGGTGTCGACGATCCGTGACGCCGACCAGATCCTCGTCGTCGACGACGGCCGGATCGTCGGCCGTGGCACGCACGACGAACTCGTCCCGACGTGTCCGACCTACGCCGAGATCGTCGCCTCCCAGCTCGGCGAGGGAGCCGTGGCATGAGCGACCCGACGAGCAACGGCACGACCGCGGGCCCGAATGCCGAACGTGACGATCAGGACGTGTTGACCACGACCGGTCGCGAGGCCAGGCGCGGCAGCTTCGGCCCCGGTGGTGGTGCGGGCATGCCGACCGAACGCAGCGACAATTTCGGTGTCGTCGTCCGTCGACTCGGCACGATCCTCGGCCGCGAGACACCGAAGTTGGTCCTCGTGGCCGTGCTGACCGTGTCGAGCGTGGTGCTCGTGGTGCTCGGCCCGCGGCTGCTCGGTCAGGCGACCGACATCATCGTGAACGGGGTGACCACCGACGACGGCATCGACTTCGGTGCGCTCCACCGCAAGCTGTTCGTCGTCGGCGGCATCTACGTCGCGTCGTGGGTGCTCGCGTACTCGCAGGGGTACATCCTCGCCGGCGTGCTCCAGCGCTCGATGTTCGGTCTGCGCGAGCAGGTCGAGACGAAGATCAACCGACTGCCGCTCAGCTACATCGACCGGCACGCCCGCGGCGACCTGCTCAGCCGCGTCACCAACGACATCGACAACCTCTCCCAGAGTCTCCAGCAGACGACGAGCCAGATCCTGACCTCGCTGCTCACGCTGATCGGCGTGATCGTGATGATGTTCGTGATCTCGCCGCTGCTCGCTTCGGTCGCGCTGGTGACGGTGCCGGCCTCGGTCTGGTTGATGAAGCTGATCGGCGGCAAGGCCCGGCCCAGGTTCATGGCCCAGTGGCGGCACACCGGCAGCCTCAACGCCCAGGCGGAGGAGGTCTTCACCGGCCACGCGATCGTGAAGAGCTTCGGCCGGCAGCGCGACGTCGAGGCACGGTTCCGCCGCGACAACGACGAGTTGTACGAGGCGAGCTACACGGCCCAGTTCACGGCCAGCCTGATCCAGCCGATGATGGTCTTCATGGGGAACCTGCAGTTCGTCCTCATCGCCGTCGTCGGCGGCCTGCGGATCTCGACCGGGGCGATGACGGTCGGCGAGATGCAGGCGCTGATCCAGTACGCCCGGCAGTTCAGCCAGCCGCTCACCCACCTCGCGTCGATGACCGCCACGTTCCAGTCGGGCATCGCGTCGCTCGAACGGGTGCTCGAACTGCTCGACGCTCCCGAGCAGACACCCGAGCAGGCCGACACGATCGACCCGGCACCGATCCGTGGCCGTGTCGTGTTCGACGACGTGCACTTCTCGTACGACCCCGACACGACGCTGATCAGCGGACTCGACCTCGTCGCCGAGCCGGGCCAGACGATCGCGATCGTGGGGCCGACCGGGGCGGGCAAGACCACGATCGTCAACCTGCTGATGCGGTTCTACGACCTCGACTCCGGCACGATCAGCCTCGATGGGCGCGACATCTCGAGCTTCCCGCGCCGCGAGCTGCGGTCGAAGGTCGGCATGGTGCTGCAGGACACGTGGCTGTTCGGCGGCACGATCCTCGAGAACCTCCGCTACGGCAACCCCGATGCGACCGACGATCAGATCCGTGAGGCGGCGCGCGTCACGTACGTCGATCGCTTCGTGCACTCGCTGCCCGCCGGCTACGACACGGTCATCAACGACGACGGCGACAACATCTCCGCCGGGGAGAAGCAGCTCGTCACGATCGCCCGGGCGTTCCTCGCCGACCCGTCGATCCTGATCCTCGACGAGGCGACGAGCTCGGTCGACACGCGGACCGAGGTGTTGATCCAGGAGGCGATGAACGCCCTCCGATCACAACGGACCAGCTTCGTGATCGCACACCGGCTCTCGACGATCCGCGTCGCCGACGTGATCCTGGTCATGGACGGCGGCCGGATCGTCGAGCAGGGCAGCCA
>CAXBAZ010000053.1:0-11514 GCA_963973395.1 uncultured Acidimicrobiaceae bacterium | reverse complement strand
CATCGCACAGGACATCATCGAATTGAGAGGGCTGCTGTTCGACCAGCGCAGTCTCCAGGTGATCATGACCGCGATCGACGCGACCTGGTGGCTCGACGACCACCTCACCGAGTGGCTGGGGGATCGACACGCGGCGGGCACCCTCACGTTGTCCGTGCCGAACAACGTGACCTCCGAGATGGGCCTCGCCCTCCTCGATGTCGCCGACGCGATCCGACCACATCGGGCAGTCGTCGAGTACCTGGAACGCCGCAGCCTCCACGACGACCATCTCCACGACGACCGTCTCCACGACGTCCATCTCCTGGACGAACTCGGTTCGTTGCCCGGTGGGAGCGATGCCCGGACCGCCATCGAACGCTTCCTGCACGAGTACGGCATGCGGTGCATCGGCGAGATCGACATCACCCGACCCAGATGGGCCGAGCGACCGGGTGCGCTCGTCCCGGTGATCCTCGGCCATGTGCACAACACCGAGCCGGGCGAGGCGGAACGACGCTTCGAACAGGGCCGGCGAGAGGCAGCTGCGAAGGAGGACGAGATCCTCGCCGAGCTTCGTCCCCTGCCCGACGGCACAGCCAGAGCGATCGAGACCGAGCAGATGATCGCCCGCGTCCGTACGTTCATCGGCTACCGGGAGTATCCGAAGTACGCCTGGATCTGCCGCTATCTCGAGTACAAGTTCGCGCTCTTGCGCGAGGCGGAACAGCTCCTGCGGGCGGGCGTGGTCGACGACGTCGACGACATCTACTACCTCGCCTTCGACGAACTCCACGACGCCGTACGCGACCGCAAGATCGATCGTGCGCTCATCGCCGACCGCAAGGCGTCGTTCGAGTTCCATGGGACCCTCTCCCCACCGCGGGTCCTCACCTCCGACGGCGAGATGCTCACGGGCCGTTACCACCGCGACGACCTCCCGGCCGGGGCACTCGCCGGCCTCGCCGTGTCGGCCGGTGTCGTGGAAGGCCGGGCCAGAGTCATCCACGACATGGCGCACGCCGATGTCGAACCCGGCGACATCCTCGTGACGGCACACACCGACCCGAGCTGGTCTCCGCTGTTCGTCGCGATCAGCGGACTGATCACCGAAGTCGGGGGCGCCATGACGCACGGCGCCGTCGTCGCCCGCGAGTACGGCCTCCCCGCTGTCGTCGGGGTCGACAGCGCCACGCAGCTGATCGCCGACGGCCAACGGATCCGCCTCGACGGCACCGACGGCTACGTCGAGTTCCTCTCGACATGACCACTCCCTCACGGCACCGAGTTTCTCGTGCCATTTCCCGACGAACGCGTCGACGGCAGACCGAGGCTCGACATGCGTCAGATGCGAGTCACCGTTCGCAACCGCGGCGCCAGCCGTCGCGCGCGGCACCGGCGAACCTGGTGGTGAGTTCGATCCGCTCGTACGGATCGTCGGCCGTCGCAGAGCCGGAGAGATTGACACCGATGAAGCGACCCGCGGCGGCCAACTCGGCGGACATCGATCGAGTGAGGTCGATCGACGCTTCGGCGGGATCACGAGCTTCGGCCACGACCTCGACGAAGTGTCTCGGCAGGCGTAGCCCGGGGAATCGGACGAGTGCGGCGGCTGCGCGCACGTCGGCGACCATGGGGATCGGTGCGATCAACGGCAGGTCCAGCTCGCGTCGGTGACACGAGTCGGCGAAGTCGACGAGGTCTGCGACGTCACCCGAGTGGTTCAGGATGCACGCTCCTGCGCCGGCCGCGCGCTTCGCTCCCAGCCGCTCCACCCGCGCCCCGGGGCTGGCAGGCGATTCGCCCACGGTCGTCGCCAACCCGACGTCGTTCGCCAGCGCGGCGAGCGTCACGCTCTCGGCTCCGAACTCAGCGTGCCTCGCGATCGACAGCGCCTTCGGATGATCACCCGTCACGCAGTGGATCGCCCCATCATGGTCCGAGCCGATTCCAGGTCACGATCGCGACCGGTCACCGTGGCGATCACCGGTACGCCCTCGGACGCCAGCGCTTCGATGGCGACGACCGGGTCGACGCGCCCAGCGTCGTCACCGCCGTGCGGGTTGTCGACGTGCTCGCCGAGCAGCGCCACACAGCCGTGCAACGATGCTGCCACCGCGTTCCACAACCGTCGCTCGTCGCCCACCCACGCCGCCGGCGCCCGCACGTCGACGACGATCGCAGGCGTCGGCAGGTCGAGAGCGACCGGCGTGCGATCCAGCCCGGTTGCGGCATGTGAGAGGACGACGGCCTGCTCGTGGTCCAGGAATGGGCACGGACGTGCGTCGACCTCGCAGGTGCCGTCGAGGCGGGTACCACCGCACGGTCCGTACCGCATGTGTTTGGGGCATCCATCCGACTCATCGGCCGACGAACGCATGCGCCACCAACCTCCCGGCCTCGATCGCCTCGATCACATCGCGCTCGCTGCGCGGCGTCGGAATGCCTGCGTGGGCCCGGTCGGCAGCACGCGACCACGACGGCGGGGTGGGCTCGTCGATCCGCACCGACCGAACCTGCCCCCACATCGACGACAGCTCGGCGGTGACGTCGGTCGGTGTCGGAAAGCGGCTGCCGCCGACGCACGATGTCTCCGACGACGCCGAGCAGTAGTCGAGCACGCCGACGCTGCCTCCGATTCGGCTCGCCTCGCGCAGCACGGCTGCTCGTGCGTCGACGACCGACAGCACACCGAGCAGGAGCACCGCATCGAAGGTGCCGTCGACGAACGGCGCACTCGCAGCGGTCGATTGCACCGAGTCGAGCCCGAACAGCCGGCGAGCCCCGGCGACGGCGGTCGGGGAGGGATCGGCGGCGACGACACGGCATCCGGCGACGGAGCGGATCCACTCGGCCGGGCCGCCGAGACCGGCCCCGAGATCCGCAACGATCCGACCCGGCCCGAGTTCCAGCGCCTCGACCAGCCAGCGCAACGCCGCCGGATTGGCGGATCCACGGCAGGCGGCGGCGATGCGTTCATTGCCGTGCAGGCGCTCGATCCGGCTGAGCAGCTCCCCCGCCTCGTCGACGAACTCGGCGTCACTCATCCGCGTCAGCTGATCGTGTGTTCACCGCGGGTGAGTACCCGCCAACCGACGGGCTCACTCGCGAGGTCAGTGCGGCCTCCAGGGCGGCGGGCCGATCTCGTAGCGCTGGAGTCGGGAGTCGACGTGGCCGAACCGCTCAGCTCGTTCGCTCCAGTCTCGGTGCGCGCTCGTGATTTCGTCGCGGGTTCGGGCGACGTAGTTCCACCACATGAGCACGGGCTCGTCGAAGGGCACCCCACCGACCAGGAACGCCCGGGTCGGCTCGGCGGCCGTGAGGGTGATCTCGTCCCGGCCGACGCCGAGATAGGCGAGATGTCCGGGCGTGACGTCGACGTCGTCGATGGTGCACGCGCCGGAGAGCACGACGAGACCGTGTTCGTAGTCGTGCCGGATCGGCATCGTCGTTCGACCGTGGTGGAGGTCGAGGTCGATACCGGCGTGGTCCGTGTCTCGGCGGGCGGGCGAGGCGACTCCGTCCAGCTCACCGATCACCACGGTGGCGATCGCGTCGTCGAGTTCGACCCTCGGGAGTTCGGCGTGATGTTCGAACGCGGCCGCCTCGTGTCGGGTGTGGTCGGGCTGGGCGACCCAGAGTTGGACGCCGTGCAACGGGCCGCGGTAGCCGGTGCCCTCTTCGGAATGGGAGACGCCGTGGCCCGCGGTCATGAGGTTGAGTCGACCCGGCGCGATCACCTGCTCGGTACCGAGTGAGTCACGGTGCAGAGCCTCGCCGGCCAACAGCCAAGTGACGGTCTGGAGACCGATGTGGGGGTGTGGTGCGACGCCGAGGCCACGTTGGTCGACGGCGGCGGGGCCCATGTGGTCGATGAAGCACCAGGCGCCGATCATGCGTCGGGTGCGGCGCGGGAGGGCCCGTCGCACCGTGAACTCGCCGACCTGGCTGACAGCACTCTCGGTCGTCTCGACTCCGGCTGGCTGGACGGCGGGTGTCTCGGCCGACTGGAGCGCTGTGGTGTCACCGTCGGTGACCGGGCCACTCATGTCTCCGCCTCACGACGGTCGTCGTCCATGCCTCATCTTCTCACCGAGCCGGAGCCGCGTGTGCTCGCCGACGACCAGGCCAGCTGACAGCCGAACTCGCTCCGTGGTTGAGTTCGGGCACCGTCAGGCCGATAGAGCAGTGGAGGTTCGCATGAACGGCAATCCCGACGCGGGCTATCTGAACGAGATCGACACCGATCAAACGTCGTTGCTCCGGGCGATCGTCGAGGCGCTCCCCGAGCCCTGTTTCGTGCTCGATCGTGAGGGACGTTACGTCGCGGTCCTCGGAGGGCTCGACAACACCCGGTACCACGACGGGCGGCCGCTCATCGGCAAGCTCATGCGCGACGTCCTGCCGACCGACACCGCCAACCGGTTCCTGGAGTGCATTCACGCCGCACTCGACACCGGCCGCATGGTCCACCACGAGTACACCCTCAGCAGCGACGACGTCGAGGGGGTCGAGCGGCGTATCGACGTGCCGGATCATCTCTGGTTCGAGGGCCACATCGCTCCCCTGCCCTCCGTCGCGGGACGACCGGACATGGTCGTGTGGATGGTGTTCAACGTCACCGACAGCCGTGTTGCACTCCACCGCCTCGAACTGCAGCAGCACGTGATGCGAACGCAGCAAGACGAGCTGGAGCGCCTGGCTCGCATCGACCCGCTGACCGAACTGCTGAACCATCGCAGCTTCTTCGCCGAAGCCGAACGCGAGTTGGAGTGGGTTCGGAGCACGGGGCAACCGTCGGCGATGATCCTGTTCGACCTCGACCGGTTCAAGGCGGTCAACGACACGTGGGGCCACGCCGCGGGCGACGCCGCCCTGTGCGCTCTCGCCGACCTGCTGCGCGCCGAACACCCAGCGAACGATGTGATCGGACGGCTCGGGGGCGAGGAGTTCGCGCTCGTCGTCCGCGGCGCCGACATCACCGCCGGCACGGCCGCGGCGGAGCGCCTCCGGGCCTCGCTCGCCGCCCTCGAGGTGCGCTACGACGGAGCGACGATCCCGATCACCGCCAGCTTCGGGGTCGCCCAGTTGCGTGCGACGGACGAGCGGCCCGACGCAGCCGTTCGGCGGGCCGATGTTGCCATGTACCGTGCGAAGCAACTCGGCCGCGACCGCGTCGAGCACGACCGCGGGTGAGCCCCGACAACTCGACGCGTCGACGATGAACGGTGTGCCCGACATCGAGGGAAACACATTGTGACCAGGTCGACGAGTGTCGATGCTCACGCCGGGCTCCCGATGTGCGGGTCGTGGTAGCAGAGGCGTCTTCGTGACGACCCAGCCGATCGACGCCACGCAACTCGACGGTCTCGGTCATCGTGGCGCTAGGACGGTGACACCGTTGGCCGTCGCGGCAGCCGCCAACCGGTCGTCATAGGTGACCAGCCCGTCGAGCTCATCGCCCAGGTCGAGCGCCACGGCAAGGTGGACCGCATCGAGAGACCTCAGATCCGGCGGGTCCAGTCGGCCTGCTTCGGCGAAGATCGCCGTCGTGACCTCGGTGAGGGTCACCGAGTCCAGTACCTGCTGCGCGAGTGATGCCCGATCCGGAACCACACGCCGGACGGCCCGCATGAGTTCGGTCCGAACGAGGTCGCACGCCACGAGACCTCGACCGGCACCCGCAAGCCACGACCGAAGCGCCGCCGTCTCGGACTCGGCAACCACCAACTTCACCAGCGCAGAGGTGTCGACATAGAACGCCACGTCAATACCGCTCGTCGTCTCGCATCTCCGCGAGCACCCGAGACAGCTCGGGCCCCGGTTCCGGATCGGGAAGGGTGGCCAGCTCACGCCGCGGCGGCCGCGCCCGACCTGCTTCGACCAGGGCAGCCAGACGCGACTTCGGAATCGCCGTCAACTGGGCAACCGGTCTCCCCCGATCTGTGATGACGACCGTCTCACCTGACGCCGCTTCGGCCACCACCGCCGACGCGTTCTGCTTCAAGGCACGTATCCCGACCCTCGACATGTGCTTCATTGTAGCACATGTCGAGGGTCGGGATTCTCCACCGACCTCCCGGCTGCAATGCGAACGATCTGCGAACAGGGCCCGTTCCGGCACGGCCTGATCAGTAGCGCTCGCGGCATCGACCGAGTCGTGTTCCAGAGTGCGCACTGTGCGCGGATCAATCCATGGCTATGTCTGCGACACCGAGGGCGTCGAGGACGATGTCGTCCAGGACGGTGGAGCCGGGCCCAGTGCGCTCGCACACGAGTTGAGCGGGCAGGTACATCACGTGAGATCCACTCCCTGGATCGACACGTCGACGTCCGTGTCGGCCTGACGACGAGGTCGTCGATGCGTGTCGTTCCATTGGTCCCGAGCGTTTCGTCAGTCTCGTCGCAACTCATCTCGGAGGTGAGTCCCGGGACGGATCACCGATCTCCCTTCACCGCTCTCCGTTCACCGCGAGTTCTGTGCCACCAGCGTCTGGTCGAGCAGGTCGAGAGCGTCGTACGACGCATCGATGGCGTAGACGGCGATTCCGTCGTTGCCGATGTTCGCTGCGGCGACCGTGACGTACTCGTCGTAGATCGACGGGCACACGAAGACCGCTTCACGGGTCCGGTCTGCGGTCACGACGTCTGACGTCTTGTGGTCCGAGCAGTGCCCGACGTTCCATCCCGCAGAGAGTTCGGACTGCTCCCCGTCGATCGTGCCGAGCCAGACATGGCCAACGACGAGACCATCGCGCTCGCGAACGATCCGTGCGACACCGACACCGTCGAGCGCCTCTCGAACCGAGCGGCTGCGGAGAAGGGAGTCCAGTATCCGTCCATCGATCTCGTCGATGTCGAGATCCTCGAAGCGGAGGCCGTCGGGGACCTCGACTGCTCCTTCCAGAAGCACCCTCGTGAGCCGGTCGTCGGCGGCGGTGGGCGCGTCGCCGGGTTCGGCGGGCGGTCGTGTCGTCGGGGGCACGGTGGTCTCCGGCACGCTGACGTCGGGCACGGTCGTCTCCGTGGCGCTGACGTCGGGCACGGTCGTCTCCGTGGCGCTGACGTCGGGCACGGTCGTCTCCGGTGTGGTCGGGGGAAGCGACGATGGCGGGGCGACCTCGATGTCCGACGACTCCTCGGGAGGCGGCGGATCTTCGTCGGATGCCGTGGGCATCGATGCGCCGTCGGCGAGCTGCGCGGTCGGTCGACAGGACTCGAGATCAGCGTCCCGGGCTTCGTCATCGAGTTCGCCCATGAGTTCGACGAGCTGATCCAGTTCGGCGCGACGCAGACCGCCGTCCGTGGCGTCGGCGAAGTCGACGTAGGCCCCCTCGAGGTCCCGAAGCACGTCTGCCACGTCTTCGTAGCCCTGCTCCGTCACCTCCAGGACCCCGGCAGCACGACTCAGTTCGGCCGCCGACCGGATCGTGCCGCGAGCCGACGTCGACGCATCGTCGCCGATCGGGATCGCGAGGACGTCGATGAGGTCGTCGCACGCTTCGTGGGCTGCGTTCGAAACGTCGGCCGACTCGGCGAACGCGGTACACGAGGCGGTGAGGACCACCGCGGGGAGCACGGCGAGCAGTCGGATTCGGCGGGTCGAGCCGATGAGGGTTTGGGCGGTCATGATGTCTCCTTGTTCGTGTGGGGGTGCTGTAGATGGGGCGACCGGGATCGGCTCGCTCGTGCTCGAACGCACACCGAACCGCTCCGGGTCGAATCGGATCGGCCTGGCGACGTCGCGCCGGTCGTGGTCAGTCGATGGAGCCGCGGGCGCCGGCGACCGGAGCCGCACTCGACGCCGTCACGGCGAACGCGGTATTCGCGAGGAGCGCAGCTGCCCCGCCGGATGCGAGGAGGGCGTCTTGATCGTGTCGTGTCGATCTCATGTGTCCATGAGAAGCAGCGAACGATGATCACTGCTTGGAGGTGACGTGGACATCCGGTGGACGACATCGGATCGCCGGGTCGGCGCCCGCGTCGATGAAACCAGACGATGAAACCATCGGCCTCAGCGAACGGGATCGACGCGGGCATCGAGCTCGGGGACCATGCGCCGACATCATTCCGCTGGAGGCCATCGTCCTGCACAGGCCAGCACGGTCACCGGGCGGCTGCGCTCGGTAGAGCTCCTCGCCCACACCGCGCACCTCGCTCCAGTCACGGCTGTCTGAGCCACGTCCGGATGCGCATCGGCGCCGCAACTTGTCAGGGCGAGGGTGCAGGCGCCCTGGTGCGAGGCCGAGACGACCAGAGTTCGGTGTCGTGGCTACCGCACCGGTATGGGGGTAGCAACGTGCGCAATGGGCTACACGTGCTGCCTTTCATCGATCGTCGCGACGGGTGTCTTTGAGCTGGGTGACCAGCGCCGGTCGATGTTGCCGGGCTCGTGGCTACTGCGGTCGCAGTAGGCGGGATGCCTGCGGAGAGACGACGACAGGCGCAGGAGTGGCGCGGATGATGGGACGTGCACAGCTACCCCTGCAAGGAGCACGACCAGCATGATCGAAGTCACCAACCTCACGAAGCACTACGGCAGACACGTCGCCGTCGACGACCTGAGCTTCACCGTCAAACCCGGTGTCGTCACTGGCTTCCTCGGCCCCAACGGCGCCGGGAAGTCGACGACGATGCGCATGATCGTCGGACTCGACAAACCCACCGAAGGGCAGGCGCTGTTGAACGGCAAACCGTTCGACAAGCACCGAGCACCGCTGCAAGAGATCGGGGCGCTGCTCGACGCGAAGGGCAACCATCCGGCCCGCCCGGCCCGCCAACACCTCTCCGCGCTCGCCGCCACCACCGGCATCTCGAAGCGCCGGGTCGCCGAGGTGCTCGACATCGTGGGTCTGAGCGAGGTGGCCGATCGCCGCAGCGGCGGCTTCTCACTCGGCATGGCACAACGCCTCGGCATCGCGTCCGCTCTGCTCGGCGATCCTCACACCGTGATGCTGGACGAGCCCGTGAACGGCCTCGATCCGGAGGGGATCCTGTGGATCCGCAACCTGCTCAAGTCGCTCGCAGCCGAAGGACGCACCGTGTTCGTGTCCTCGCACCTGATGAGCGAGATGGCGCTCACCGCCGAACACTTCATCATCATCGGACGAGGACGCTTGATCGCCGACATGTCGGCCGCCGAACTCACCGCGATGACGAAGGCGTCCGGCGTCCGGGTCCGGTCACCGCACGCCGGCCAGCTTCGCGACCTGCTCGCCGGCGACGCAACCGACATCGTGATCCGCGACCACGACCTGTTCGACGTCGTCGGTGTGGACGCGGACGAGATCGGCGCTCGAGCGTGGTCGGCGAACCTGCAGCTCCACGAGCTGACACCCGCACGAGCGTCGCTGGAAGACATCTTCATGGACCTCACCAAAGACGCCGTCGACTACCACGGCACCAACGAATCCACCAACAACACCTACACATCGACCAACAACACGAACGAACTGGAGAACGCGCGATGAGTACCACCACCACCACGACAAGATCGGGTTCACTGGCTGGATCGTCGGCGGCCGACGACGTGTCGGCCCACGACGTCACCCTGCCTCGGGTCATCCGATCGGAGTGGATCAAGCTGCGATCGATCCGCTCGACGATCGTCACGCTGGGCCTGACCGCCGCCGCCGTCATCGCCTTCGGCGTGTTGGTGTCGATGCTCAGCAACGGCTCCCCCATCGCTGCCGACGGTGAGGGAATCTACGACCCCGCCGGCAACAGCTTGTTCGGAGCGATACTCGCCCAAGTCGTGCTCGGCGCCGTAGGCGCACTGGTCATCACGTCGGAGTACTCGACGGGTCTGATCCGCACGACGCTCACCGCCGTGCCCCGGCGACTGCCGGTGTTGTGGGCCAAGATGATCGTGGTCGCCGCGGCTTCGTTCGCCACGATGGTCACATCACTGCTGGTGGCGTTCTTCGTCGGACAGGCCGTCTACAGCGGTGGCGGGCCGTCGGCGTCGCTGTCGGACCCAGGCGTGCTCCGAGCCGTGCTCGCGGCAGCGTTGTTCCCGACCACCATCGCCGTGATGGGCGTCGGCTTCGGTGCGCTGATGCGGCACACCGCAGCAGCGATCGGGATCCTGGTCGCAGTCTTGTTCGTCATGCCGACACTGTTCGACACACTGGGCGGGGTGTGGGACGACGCCTCCAAGTACCTACCGAGCGAAGCGGGACAGGCGATGATCACCGTCGTCAAGGATTCCGGCGACATGTCACCCGCCACGGGTCTGCTCGTGCTGCTCGGCTGGATCGGGACCCTGCTCGCCGCGGGCATGATCGCCCTGAAGCGCCGTGACGCCTGACGATCGCCGACCTGCGATGTGGCTCCGACCGGCAGACGCCGGTCGGAGCCGTACCGCGCCCACGCCCGCTCGCACAGATCTCTGCCATGTCTAGGCTCTCGGGCATCGATCGCTCCTGGCCAGCACCGCGCACTGTGGTCGTCGATGCGGCGATCGCCGCCACCGTCTGCGCCGCAGCCCTCCTCGTCGAGGTGTTGGAGGCGGGCGACGTCGGCACCGGCCTCGATGCCGTCGACGTCGCGACGTGCGCCGGCGCAGCGGCGCTGATCCTGTTGCGGCGGCGTGCCCCGCTGCTGGTGTTGATGGTCGCAGTGATCGCTGCCGCGTGGTCGCTGATCCCTGACGATTTCCAAGGTGCGCTCCCGGCTGCCGCCATGGTCGCTCTGTACACGGTGGCGTCGACGTTCGGCCGCATGACCGCCTGGACCGCCGGCGCAGCGACGGCAACCGCGCTGTACGTGACGGCCGCGATCACCTCCTCGGACCCGTGGTACGGCGGCGACAACCTCGAACTCATCGCCTGGACCGCCGTCGCGACCGCGGCAGGCGACGCAGTGCGGAGCAGGCGGGCATACAACCTGGCACGGCAGGAGAGAGCGTCAGCGCTCGAAGAACGCGCCGAACGGGCCGAGCATGCGCTCGAGGAAGAGGCCAGACGACGCGTGATCGAAGAGCGCATGCGCATCGCTCGGGAGCTGCACGACGTGGTCGCTCACCACATCGCAGTGATCAACGTCCAAGCCGGGGTCGCCGCACACCTCCTACGAGACAACCCGACCGGTGCGGAGGAAGCTCTCACCCACGTCCGGCGTGGAGCCGCAAGCGTGCTCGACGAACTGGGCAGCATCCTCAGCGTGATCCGCCAGCCCGACGAAGCGACCTCGGCGACAGACCCCCTCCCCACCCTCGACGACCTGGAACACCTGATCGCCGACTTCGCCAACGTCGGCCTCGAGATCGAATGGCACACCACCGGCGCACCCCGACCCGTGGCGCCGGCGATCGGCCTCGCCGCGTACCGGATCATCCAGGAATCCCTCACCAACGCCCATCGACACGGCTGCCATCGTCGAGCCACCCTGCGACTCACCTACGAGCCCGACGCGCTACGCATCGACATCCTCAACGACATCGACACCGACCGACCTGTCGAAGCCCGTCGAGGACACGGCACGATCGGGATGCGAGAGAGGGTCGCCGCCACCGGCGGCACGATCGACATCGGG
>CAXBAZ010000052.1:0-11524 GCA_963973395.1 uncultured Acidimicrobiaceae bacterium | reverse complement strand
AACCTGACCGGATCGAGCCGGTCCGCGTCGGTCCAGCGCCGCCACCGGTGCGCCGGCACCTCGACGAACGCGATGTGGGGTCGGTCGAGCAGCTCGACCTCGCCGTGGACGACGCCGACCTGCTCGAACCCGTCGCCCACGGCGGTCGCCCCGCCGATCGCATACCACTCGAGGTCGGTGGCCATCGGCGTCGGCATCCCGTACCCGCGGCCGAGGGCGTCAGCGGGCGGATCGAGCGCTGATGCGTGCGCCTCGTTGCCGATCGACCACTGCCGCATCGTCGCGACGCAGTGGTGCTCGGCCCACATCTCCGGCGCCTTCACCACGAACGGGTCGGCCCGCACCTTGACGTCCCATTCGGTGAGGTGCAGCAGCGGGTATCCCTCCTGCACGACCGCGGTCCAGTACCAGGCGACCGGACCCAGCAGCCGGTGCCCCGACAGGAGCCCGGCGGTACCGTCGGGCTCCCAGGCCGCGAACACCCACTCGTCGATCGACGCATCGACGTGCGGGAACTCGTCGGCGGGCGACCATGTGAGGCTGGTGGTCATCATCGGGCAGACTATGGGCCTCATGAGCGACGACAGCACGGTGCGCTATCTCAGCCTGGCCTGGATCCGGGAACTGACCCGCGAGGTGGCCGACAGCGAGACACTTGCCGACCTCGCCCGTGACCACACGATCGGTGTCACGCAGATCGTGACCGACGGCCCCGAGGGCGATGTCACCTATCACCTCCAGATCGCCGAGGGGGCTGCATCGTTCGGCGCCGGCGCCGCCGATCCCGAACACGTCAGGATGGAGCAGGACTGGGCCACGGCCGTCGCGGTCGCGACCGGCACGTCGAACGCCCAGGACGCATTCATCAACGGACGGATCCGGTTGTTCGGCGACCAGCAGGCGCTGATGGGCGCCCAACCGGTGTTCGCCGCGCTCGACCACGTGTTCTCCACCGTTCGCGAGCGAACCCGCTACGAGTAGCCGTGCCCGAACTGCCCGAGGTCCACGCCCACGCCGAGCGAATCGCCGAGCAGTTCGCCGGACGCGTCCTCGTCCGGTTCCGTCCGCTCAAGTTCACGGCACTCCGCACGGCGCTCCCTGCGCCCGACGATGCGTACGGCCAACCCCTGCTCGGGGTAGGTCGACGCGGCAAGTACATCCTGCTCGAGTTCGAAGCACTGCAGTTCGCCGTCCACCTCATGCAGGGCGGCCGCCTGCTCGTCGACGAGAAGCAGTCGGCGAAGCCTCGCGGCGGCCAGGCACGGTTCGTGTTCGACGACGGTCCCGCCCTGCTGCTGACCGAGCAGGGCACCGAACGCCGCGCTGGGGTGTGGTGCCTCCCGCACGACGCCGCGCTCGACTCGCCGCCGCTCGACGTGCTCGGGCCCGATGCCGACACCGTCACGCCCGAGCAGATGGTCGAGCTGTTCGCGAAGAAGAACCAGCGCATCCACGGCTTCCTGCGCGACCAACGTTCGATCGCCGGCGTGGGTCGTCGCCTGTCGAACGAGATCTGTCACCGGGCCGGCATCAGCCCGTTCGCTATGACGGGCAAGCTGGGCCCGGAGGGCGCCACGAAGGTCGTCGACGCGATCAGGGCCACGGTCGACGAGGGGCTCGCGTAC
The DNA here is from genome assembly GCA_963973395.1 of uncultured Acidimicrobiaceae bacterium. GTDB lineage: Bacteria > Actinomycetota > Acidimicrobiia > Acidimicrobiales > Ilumatobacteraceae > Ilumatobacter. The sequence goes on along the minus strand of CAXBAZ010000052.1, from coordinate 9,899 downwards.
GAACGGACACGGACCGACATGAGCTCGTCCAAGGATCGTCCGAGCGACGTCCACGCCCGCACGGGCGAGCCGTGCCCGGTGTGCGGCGACGAGATCCGCGCCGTCGAGTACTCGGGCTACACCGTGAACTACTGCGCCACCTGCCAGACCGGCGGCAAAGTCCTCGCCGACAACACGACCAGCAAGTTCCTGAAGTAGTTCCGCGAGCCGACGCTCCACAGGCGGGGCGCTCGGAGTGCCGGCACTAGCCTGAGCGGCCGAATGAGTGCCACCGAATCACTTCCCGAGCTCGCCAAGGCCTACTCGCCCGCCGATGCCGAACCGGCCGTGAAAGCGGCCTGGGCGGCCTCCGATGTCTTCCACGCCGAGCCGGTCGAGGACGACCGTCCGACCTACTCGATCGTGATCCCTCCGCCGAACGTCACCGCACCCCTGCACGTCGGTCATGCGCTCAACAACACCCTCCAGGACGTCCTGATCCGCTATCACCGGATGCGCGGCGACGAGACGTTGTGGATGCCGGGCACCGACCACGCCGGCATCGCGACCCAGACGGTCGTCGAGAAGCGGCTGCTCGCCGAGGGCGTCAAGCGTCTCGAGATGGGCCGGCACGAATTCGTGGCGCGCACGCAGGAGTGGAAGGACGAGTACGAGCGCGTCATCCTCGACCAGCTCGCCGACATGGGCACGTCGTGCGACTTCGAGCGGACTCGGTTCACCATGGACGAGATGTGCGCGACCGCCGTCCGCCACGCCTTCTACACGCTGTTCGGCGACGGGCTGATCTACCGCGGCAAGCGGCTCGTCAACTGGGATCCGGCCACGCGCACCGCGCTGTCCGACGACGAGGTCGAGAACCAGGACGTCGACGGCCACATGTGGTACCTCCGTTACCCGCTCACCGACGGATCGGGCCACGTCACCGTGGCGACCACCCGCCCCGAGACGATGCTCGGCGACACTGCGATCGCCGTCAACCCGAACGACCCGAGGGCGGCCGAGGTCGTCGGCAAGACGGTCCGCCTCCCGATCGCCGATCGTGAGATCCCGATCGTCGCCGACGACTACGTCGTGATGGCCGACCCCGACAGCGCCGACACCAAGGCCCGGTACGCCTCCGGGTTCCTCAAGGTCACACCCGCACACGACCCCAACGACTGGGAGATCGGCGTCCGCCACGGCCTCGACGTGATCAACGTGATGGGACCCGACGGTGCGATCTCCGACCAGTACGGCTGGAACGACGTCTCCGCCGAGGCGAGCAACTTCGTCGGGATGTCGCGCGAGGTCGCCCGGGCCGGCATCGTCGAGTGGTTCAGCGAACGTGGTCTGCTCGAGCAGGTCCGGGACTACACCCACTCGGTCGGTCACTCGTACCGCAGCCACGTGCCGATCGAGCCATGGCTCAGCGACCAGTGGTACGTCGCCGTGACCGACGACCGGCTGCGCGGCTCGGCGATGCGCGCCCAGGATCCCGAGCAGGCGCCTCCCCTGCCCGACGATGTCGGCGGCCGTGCCGACCGCACCGGCGACGGGGAGCTCCAGATCTTCCCGCCCCGCTACGCGAAGACCTACCACCAGTGGCACGACAACATCCGCGACTGGTGCATCAGCCGGCAACTGTGGTGGGGTCACCAGATCCCGGTCTGGCTCCGCCTCGTTCCGCTCGCCGACGCCGACGCCGCCGTGGCGCAGGCCCTCGAGGGTCGTGCGGTCGACGAGGCGACGCTGATCGAGAGCCGATGGACGGCGGCCGGGGCGCACCACCTCGTACGCAAGGTCACCGTGAACGAGGTCGAAGAGGCCGTCTGCGTGCCACCGGCGGCGACGCTGCGCCGCCTCGACACCGGCGAGTCCCTGACCGAAGCCGACCTGGTCGCCGAACTCGAACGGGCCGGCTACGTCCGCGACGAGGACGTACTCGACACGTGGTTTTCGTCGGGGCTGTGGCCGATGTCGACGATGGGTTGGCCGTGGCCGGACGACCATCCCGAGACCGTCGGACTGCTCGACTCGTTCAACCCGACGTCGCTGCTGGCCACCGCTCGCGAGATCATCACGCTCTGGGTGAGCCGGATGGTGATGTTCAACCGGTACTTCCTCGACGGGCGCCTGCCGTTCACCGACGTGTTCATCCACGCCATGATCCAGGACGGCCACGGCCAGAAGATGTCGAAGAGCCTCGGCAACGGCGTCGACCCGCGGGACATCATCTACGGCCACGGTGCCGATGCGATGCGGTTCACGCTGGTGCAGATGACCACCGACACACAAGACGTTCGCATGCCGGTCGACCTGGTGTGCCCGCACACCGGCGAGGCCTTCACGCCCGAGTTCATCACGACCACCGCGGGTCACGTGGTGGCGGCGCCGATCCAGGCCTCGCCGGGTGACCCCACGAAGCGGATGGTGAGCGCCTACGGCGTCGCCTCGGGCACCGCCACGCCCACCGACGACATGCCGCTCGCCCGGAACACGTCGGCGAAGTTCGACCTCGGACGCAACTTCGCCAACAAGCTCTGGAACGCCACCCGCTTCGCACTCAAGCGGGTCGACGCGACCCGATCGACCTCCCCCGTCGACATCACGGTGCGGCCGTTCGCCGATCGCTGGATCGTCGCCCGGCTCACCCGCACGGTCGCCCGGCTCGAGGCAGCGCTGGGCGACTACCAGTTCAACGCCTACGCCGACATGCTCTACGACTTCGTCTGGCACGACGTCTGCGACCGGTACCTCGAGATGGTCAAGCCGACGATCGACGACGACGACGAACAGCAGGCGGTGCTCGTCGCGGTGCTCGACGCCGTGTTGCGGATCATGCATCCCGTCTGCCCGTTCGTGACCGAGGCGTTGTGGCCGCACGTCGCCGCCGCCCGCTGCGGCGAGGTCGCCGGGCTCACGCTGCCACCGTCCGATCTGCTGGCCGGAGCGGCCTGGCCGCTGGTGGCGCCGGCACTCGACGACGCCGACGCGATCGACACCTGGCAGCGCGCCGATCAACTGATCGGTGCGATCCGGGCGGTGCGGGGTGCTCAGAGCATTCCCCCGCGCAAGCAGATCACCGTCCACGCGCCGTCCGGGACGATGGCGCTGATCGATGGGACCGACGGGGTGGTCGAGGTGTTGGCCGGCATCGGTGACGTGGCCGGCATCGAGGGCGCCCGTCCGGCAGTGGCGAGCCCGATCACCTTCGAGGGCGCCGAGATCCTGCTGAGCGGACTGCTCGACGACGTCGACCTCGACCAGGAGCGCGAACGGCTCCAGAAGATCATCGACGGCAAGTCCAAGCAGATCGCCGGGTTCCACGGACGCCTCTCGAACGAGGGTTTCCTGGCCAACGCCAAGCCCGAGATCGTGGCCGACACCCGTTCGATGCTGGCCGCGGCCGAGGCCGACCTGGCGGCCGCTCACACGGCGTTGGAGAACCTCGGTTGACGGTCGGCCGACCGGACGATGTCACCGCGCGGCTCACGTCGGGCGGGTTTCGTGCCGACAACCTGGTGTGCGATCCGACATTTCCGTTCGACTCCGCCTCGACCCACCGCTAGCCTCGTCATGATGCGATCAACGTTGGGCCGAATCGCGTCACTCACCGTCGCCGGAGCGACACTGCTCGTGGCGAGCGCGACCGGCGTCAGCGCGCAGGAATCCCCACCCTCCAGCACGACGTCGACCATCGCGTCCACGACGTCGACGACCACCACGACGACCACGACCACGACGACGGCCCCGCCGACCACGGCGCCGCCCGCACCGCTCGTGGTGGAGCTGCCGGCGCAACCGCAACGGGTCACGCCGAGCCGCGGCACCCAGGCGCAGGTCACCGACACGCTGCCGCCGCCCCCGACGACGACCACCACACTCCCACCGAGCTGGGTGCTGCCGGCGAACTCCGGCGAAGGGCGGCGCGTCGTCTATTCGAAGTCGCACATGCGGGTCTGGGCCGTCGAGGCCGACGGCTCGGTCTCGAAGACGCACCTCGTCTCCGGTCGCCGCACCTGGAACCAACCGACGCCGGGCACGTACAACGTGTTCTCCCGCTCGCAGTACACCTGCAACATCAACAACCCGCACATCTGCTGGCGGTTCATGGTGCGGTTCACGAAGGGCCCCGGCGGCGACAACATCGGGTTCCACGAGATCCCCACCGACACACGCACGGGCTACAAGCTGCAGTCGTTGAGTCAACTCGGCCAAGCGCTGTCGGCGGGCTGCGTCCGGCAGGCCCCCGCCGACGCGGCATTCATCTGGGACTGGGCTCCGGTCGGTACGCGCGTCGTCGTGCTGGGCTGATTCCGCCCCCTGCCCGCACGAAGTCGGGCACCGGCGCGGCGGTACGCTGACGACCGTCATGGCCACTCCGAAGTCGCGCCGTACCTGGCCACAACGCCTCACGTTCGTCACGGTCATCGTCGCGTCGTTGGCGTGCTTCGCCACCGCCGCCGGTCTGGCGACCGGACAGTGGGTGCTCTCACAACGACGCCTCGTCGACATCGACCCCGTCGATCGCTCGACGTTGAACGTTGCCGGCGACGGTCCCTCGATCGTCCTCCCGGGCGCCACCACGACACTGCCCGAGGCCGACGGTGGCGGCACCACGACCACCATCGCGCTCGCGGAACCGGACGCTGCGAACTTTCTCGTGGTCGGGGCCGACAACGGCGGCTGCAACAACCAGGTCAGCACGGGCGATCGGGACGATCTCGGCGAACGCAGCGACACGATCATGGTGTGGCGGGCGAACCCGGACACCAACCAGCTCGCGGTGCTGTCGTTCCCGCGCGACCTCTACGTCGACATCGGCGGTCGGCGCGACCGGATCAACACCGCCTATCGGCGCGACGACCCCACCAGGTTGATCGAGACGATCGCCGGCAACTTCGGGGTGCCGGTCGACCACTACGTCCAGGTCGACTTCTGCGCGTTCCGCGAACTGGTCGACGCGGTCGGTGGCGTCGAGGTGCCGTTCGCGGCACCGGCCCGCGACCGTCGCAGCGGTCTGGCGATCCCCACCACGGGCTGCGTCAACCTCGACGGCGACATGGCGCTCTCGTACGTCCGGTCCCGCTACTACGAATACGAGGACCCGGCCGGGAGCGGCGACTGGTCCCAGGACGGCACGTCCGATTTCGGGCGGATCGCGCGCCAGCAGGACTTCCTCCGCCGGGTCGTCGCGAAGATCATCGACGACGGCCTGACGTCACCGAACGTGGCGTCGGCGCTGATCACCACCAACCGTGAGTACCTCGTGACCGACACCGGCCTGACGGTCAACCGCATGCTCGAGTTCGCGAACACGCTGCGCCGTCTCGACCCGGCCGACATCACCACGTACCGGATCGAGTCGTCCAGCGAGACGCTGTCCAACGGCGACAAGGTCGAGCGCCCTCGGATCGACGGCAGCAACATGCAGGCGATCCTGTCGGTGTTCTCCGGTGAGGCCCGACTCGCCGATGCCCCCGATCAGGTCTTCGAGACCACCACGACCGCACCGGCACGAACGACCACCACACTCGGGGACGAGGCCGGCGACGACGATGCGAGTGACGATGCGAGTGACGATGCAGGCGATGACGACAGCACCGATGTCGCCGCCACGACGACGATGGACCGGCGACCGTGGTCCACCTGGCGCCGACGGCGTCGGCCAGTGCCGCCGCGTCGTCGCTGTCCCCCTCCGGTGCGATCACGATCAGTTCGTCGAGCGTCGTGGCCGCCCCGACCACGTCGCCCGGCTCGGTCGAACGGCAGTCGGACAACAGGATCGCCACCCGGCGCGGGGCGGACGACGCTCCGAGCTGCGCGTTGGCGGCCAGCAGAGCGCCCGCGACATCGGTCGTGCCGTGTCCACGCAGCGTCAGCACGCGGTCGATCACGTCGTCGACCGATCGTGTCTCCCACATCGCCTTGGGAGCGACGATGTCGCGGGCGAACGAGAGCACCGCGTACTCGCCCTCCGCACGGGCGGCGACGGCAGCTGCCGACAGCGCCGCCGTTGCGAGCGGCGCACCGTACATCGACCCGCTCCGGTCGACGAGAAGACACCATGCGGTCGCCGGCTTCGCCCACGCCCTGACGAGCAGTTCGTCCGGGTCGATCGCCCGCCGCTCAGCGCGCGCCTGCACCAGCGCATCGAGGCTCCCGTCGACGTCGAGGTCGCCGCGATCGGGTCGGTAGCGCATCGGCACGATCCTCCCGATGCCCGGCGCGTCGGCGGTCTCCTGGCGGGCGAGGTCGATGAACAGCCGGGAGGCCAGTGACCGTGCCAACTCACGGAGCCCCGCATCCGTGGCGCGGGTCATCTCCGCGAGCAGCGACAGCGCCTCGTCGGGATCGGCGTCGAGCGCCTCCGCCAACGTCGCCTCGTCGAGCTCACCCAGCTCGGGAGAGACATCCTCGAAGATCGGGTTGCTCGCCAACTCCCGGCGCGACACCGAGCTCCGCCGAGCCTCGTCGATGATCTCGTCGGCGTCTTCGCCGGACGCGACCGGCGGCGGGTTCAGTCCGCCGGCATCGCCCCGCTCGGGGCCGGCGCTTTTCCCGCGTCGGCGGCATCGGACGTCGGCTGCTCGAACACCTGCCGCCACAACTCGGTGACGATCTCCTCCGGCTGGCGCTGACATCCCTCACGCACGCGGACGCGACCCGACAGCGCGACCAACGCCGCGTCGAGCGAGACGTCGGGGTCGGTGGTCGGGCGTCTCCGCACCTCACCGAGGGAGGTGGCGACTGCGCACATGTCGATCGCACCCCGCACCGACGAACCGATGCGCAGATCGGGGTGCGCACGCGTCAGCCGGACGAGTTCGACCGAGCGCCGGGCCCACGCGGCGTCGACGTCCGGTTGGTGACGCGTCGTGATCGAGGTCTCGTCGACGGCGTCCTGGTAGCCGACGGCGAGTCGACACACCCGGTCGTAGATCGCCGACGAGATCCGGGCGGTACCGATCGCATCGAACGGGTTCATCGCCGCGACGAGCCGGAATCCCGGCTCGGCCCCGACCGTGCCCAGCCGCGGGACGTTGATCTCGCGCTCGCTCATCACCGACACGAGAACGTTCAGCGTCTCCTCGGGCACACGGTTCAGTTCCTCGACGTAGAGCAGCGACCCGGCGCGGAGTGCGGCGACGAGTGGGCCGTCGACGAACACGTCGGGGTCGTATCCGTCCGCGAGCACACGAGCCGGATCGAAGTGGCCGACCAGCCGCGACGGCGTGAGCTCCGCGTTGCCCTCGACGAACTCGAAGCCGATGCCGAGCTCGCGGGCGACGGCGCGCAGCAGCGTCGACTTGCCCGTGCCCGGCGGACCCTCGAGCAACGTGTGACGGTCGGCGGCGAGGGCCGCGACGACGAGATCGATCTCACGTCGCCGCCCCACGACCTGGGTCGTGAGGCGGTCGACGAGCTCGTGATGATTCACGCAGCGTCAGTCGTAGAGGATGACGCCGCGGATGTTCTCGCCGTTGCGCATCGCGTCGTAGCCCTCGTTGATCTGGTCGAGCGTGTACGTCTTCGTGACCAGATCGTCGAGGTTGAGCTGGCCCTGGGTGTACAGCTCCATGAGGCGGGGGATGTCCTTGCGGATGTTCGCCGACCCGAACAGCGAGCCGACGAGCGACTTCTCCATCAGCGTCAGGAACGCACCGGGAACGTTGATCGACTGCTCGACCGTGGGGTGGATGTTCGTGACGACGATCTTGGCGCGCTTGCCACCGAGGTGGAACGCCTCGCCGAGGGCGTCACCGTCGCCCACCCCCATCGTCATGATGACCTTGTCGAACCCGCGGCCCCACGTCGACTCGTCGAGCTTCTCCATCGCCTCCGCGATCGACGAGTAGGTGTGCGTGGCACCGAACACCATCGCCTTCTCGCGCTTGAACTCGACCGGATCGATCGCCGCGACGGCGCGGGCGCCGGCCATCTTGGCCCCCTGAACGGCGTTCGCGCCGATCCCGCCGATGCCGACGACGGCGACGTAATCGCCCGGTTGCACGTCGGCCGCATACACCGCCGAGCCCCAGCCCGTCACGACGCCGCACCCGAGCAGACACGCCTTGTCGAGTGGCCAGTCCTTCTCGATCTTGACGCAGCTCGACTCGTGGACGACGGTGTGCTCGGCGAACGTGCCGAGCAGGCACATCAACCCGAGGTCGGTGCCGTCCTTGTCGTGGTGGCGAGCGGTGCCGTCGCCGATCTGCATCCCGGTCGGGAACGCGGCCGCGTTGTCGCAGAGGTTGGAGTGCCCCTCGACGCAGCTCATGCAGCGCCCACAGGCAGGCACGAACCCGAACACGACGTGATCGCCCTTCTCCAGCCACGTGACGCCGGGGCCGACCTCGAGGACTTCACCGGCGCCCTCGTGACCGCCGATCATCGGCATCGGAGGCGTCGCTCCCGCCAGGTCGCCGGTGACGACGTGCTCGTCGGAGTGGCACATGCCCGACGCCTTCAGTTTGACGAGCACTTCACCGGCCTTCGGCGGATCGAGTTGGATCTCCTCGACGCTCCAAGGGGCGTTCAGCTCACGGATGATGGCGGCTCGGGTCTGCATGTCGGAACTCCGTCTCTCGTCGGGCGTTGTGTCCGGGACTGTAGCCACCGGGCCGGAGGCGTGCCGAAGCCGGCCGAACGCTTCGAGCACGCATCGACCCATCCGGACTTCGTGGCAGGCTGGGGCGATGCAGCGTCGGTTCGAGCAGTTGGACGTGTTCTCGTCGTCGCCGTGGTCGGGCAACCCCCTGGCGGTCGTGGTCGACGGTGAGGGGCTCACCGGCGACGAGATGCAGCGGTTCGCGAACTGGACGAACCTGTCGGAGACGACGTTCGTCCTGCCGCCCACCGAGCCGGACGCCGACTACCGGGTCCGCATCTTCACCACCACCGTGGAGCTCCCGTTCGCCGGGCATCCGACGCTGGGAACCTGCCGGGCGTGGCTCGACCACGGGGGCCGACCGGCCCTCGCCGACACGATCGTGCAGCAGTGCGGCGCGGGCCTGGTGACGATTCGTCGCGACGGCGAACGCCTCGCGTTCGCGGCGCCCCCGCTCCTGCGATCCGGCGCCGTGGACGACGCACTCCGCAGCAGGATCGAACGTACGCTCGGTGTGTCGATCGTCGACGCGGCATGGTGCGACAACGGTCCGGGCTGGGTCGCAGCCCTGCTCCCGTCCGCCGACGTGGTGCTCTCGGTCGAACCCGACTTCGGCGACACCCTCGACCTGAAGCTCGGCGTGGTGGGTCCGGTGACCGACCCCGCCGGGTCCGACCACGATGTGGAGGTCCGAGCCTTCTTCCCCGGTCCCACGTCGATGCAGGAGGATCCGGTGACGGGAAGCCTCAACGCCTCGGTCGCCCAATGGCTGATGGGCCGTGACGACTCGATCCGTGAGTACGTCGCCCGTCAGGGCACAGCGCTGGGCCGGTCGGGGCGCGTGTACCTCCGCCGTGATCCCGACGACGTCTGGGTCGGCGGCGCCGTGACCCGACGTGTGAGCGGGTCGGTCGAACTCTGACGCTCGGCAACCGGATCAGCGCGGTACGACGGTGACCTGGATGTACCGCTCGGGCGAGATGTGGACATCGACGTAGTCCTGCACGCGACCCGCGGTCACCGACTGCAGTTCGGGGAACTCGAAGATGTAGTCGTCGAGATCGCGCGCCGGGTGGAGTTCGGCCTCGAGCAGCTCTTGGACGAACGTGCCGTTGTTCACGAAGTTGAGCGCCTCTTCGACCTGGGCGTACGCGTTGAAGAACTCCTGATCGGTGGGGCCGTCGGTGCCGAGTTCGTCGAGTTCGGCGACGACGAGGTCGGCGATCGACGCGACGCGCGCCGGTGAGCCGGTGACGAACACGTACGTCTCGATGACCGGGTCGGGGGCGGGCGTGATGTACGACACCGC
>CAXBAZ010000051.1:0-11673 GCA_963973395.1 uncultured Acidimicrobiaceae bacterium | reverse complement strand
ATCGTCATGGTCGTGTCGATGCGCTCGTTAACAACGCAGGTGGCCAGTTCAGTGCGCTCGCAGCCGACATCAGCGCCAACGGGTTCGACGCCGTCGTGCGGAACAATCTGCTCGGCGGGTTTCTTGTCGCTCGGGCCTGCTATCAGGCGTCGATGCGGCATCACGGCGGGGCGATCGTCAACGTCACCGCCGATCATTCCCGAGGCATTCCACTGATGAGTCACTCGAGCGCGGCCCGGGCGGGAATGGCGAATCTCACTCGGACTCTTGCGGTCGAGTGGGCGTCGTCCGGCGTGAGGGTCAACGCGGTGGCACCGGGGTTCGTGGCGTCGAGCGGCTACGACACCTACGAGGGCGACCCGTTCGCGGATCGGCTCGCCACACTTCCGAAATTGACGCTCGCGCAGCGGCACGGCACCGAATCCGAGGTGTCGGCCGCCGTCGTGTTCCTGCTGTCCGAGGCGGCCGCCTACGTGACCGGGCAGGAGCTTTTGGTGGGTGGTGGTAGTGATCTGATGAACGGTTTGTTCGAGGTCGAACCGCATGCCACCCTGCTGCCGTTCGACGGCTTCCACCGGTCGAAGCGTCCCGAGTCGCTGGGCGACGTCAGCTCCGGGTGACCCGCAGATTTCGGCCCGCTCGAGCGCGGTCGGCGAGAAACGCCGGGAGCACGAAGGTTTGGATCCAGCGGTCGGTGTCGGCCTCGTTCGGCTTGTCCATCCGCTCGAAGGTCGCGAGGCTCACGATCACACGAACCAACCACTCACCGGCCTCTGCGGGGCGAATGTCGTCGGAGAGCTGGGCGGGGAATTGATCGGCCAGCATGGCGACGATCCCGCCGAATCGGTCGGTCATGGGCGCGACGACTCCGGGTATCGGCACACCGATGGCGCCCCGTTCGGTCGACGCGAAGAGCAGACTGAGGTCCTCGCGCCTCACGGCCCGAGCGGTCGATCGTACGAGCAGGAGAAGCGCCTCGGCGAGGGTTGACTCGGCCATCAGGCGCGGGCGCAACGTCGACAGGAACCGATCCGTGACACGGAGGAGAACCAACAGGACGAGTTGATCGCGGTTGCCGATTCGCCGGTAGACGGTGATCCGCGACACGTTGGCCGCCGCCGCGACTTCCTCGATCGTCGTACTTGCCACGCCGGCATCGGTGAAGCAGCGTTCGGCGGCGTCGAGGATCACGTCGTCGACGTCGACGTTCTCCGGCCACCGCGTGTACACCTACGAGATGGTAGCTGTTGACCCGCGGCTCAACCGTTCCACTTGTGATACAAGTTCGCTCTGATGTAACATCATCCAGGGAAAGGGGGAGACATGGAACTCGCAACGCAACGCGATCTCCTCGATCGGATCAACACGTATCTCGACTCGGGATCGGACCCGATGGCACCGACGGTCATGCTCCAGCCCAGCGAGCAGTACGTCAGTGCCGAACGTTTCGATCGCGAACGCGCCATGGTCTTCGAGTCGCTCCCGCTCGTCGTCGGCGCCAGCGACCGGGTTCGCAGCCCGGGCGAGTTCTTCATCGATGACCTGACCGGTTTCCCGATGATCGTCGTCCGCGGCGACGACGGGGTGCTGCGCGGCTTTCACAACTCCTGCGGTCATCGGGGAGCAGCCGTCGAAGACGCGGAAGGTGGTTGTTCGCGGCGTTTCACCTGTCCGTATCACGCGTGGAGTTACGACAACCGGGGCTCGCTGGTGTCGATTCCCAACGACGACGGTTTCGATGGTGTCGACCGAGCCACTCGCGGACTGGTCGAGATTCCCGTCGAGGAGCGCCACGGCCTGGTCTGGGCTCGGCCGACGGCGTCGATCGAGGAGCGGATCGACGTCGCCGAGCATCTCGGTGGCCTCGACGCCGAACTCGCGGCGTTCGGGATCGAGGCCTACCGCCACGATCGCACCGACGTGCTTCGTGAGGCGTTCAACTGGAAGCAGATCGTCGACGGGTTCCTCGAGACCTACCATCTGCGGTTCCTGCACCGGAGCACGATCGGCCCGTACATCAACTCGAACTTCGCCCTGTTCGACCCTTACGGCCCTCACGGCCCTCACGGCAGAATGATCGGTCTGCGCGACTCGTTCGAGTCGATGCGGAAGCGTCCTCCGGCCGAGCAGGAACTCCTCCCCCACGTCGCGATCATCTACCAGATCTTTCCCAACACGGTGATGGTCTGGCAGGGCGACCACTTCGAAGTGTGGTCGAGCCACCCTGTGGGCGACTCGTCGACGGTCGCGGCTCGGGCAAGCCTGCTCGCACCACCGAACCTGACGGGCCCCGATTACGAGGCTCGGTGGGACAAGAACTGGCAGATCCTCATGGACACCGTGCTGTTGGAGGACTTCGTCGTCGCCCGCACGATCCACCGCAACAACCTCGCAGGCTCCCGCGACCACGCCGTGTTCGGTCGACAAGAAGCAGCCCTCCAACACTTCCACGCACAACTCGACGCGCACATCACCGGTTGAACCAGCCACACCTGGCGCGACCGACGCGGTCGAACGACTACAGGAGGAGCAACACCTTGGCGATCGACATGAACGACCTGCACGACATCACCTACGAGGTGGACAACGGCCTTGCCTGGATCGTGATCAACCGCCCCGATCGCTACAACGCATTCCGGGGCCGGACCATCGACGAACTGATCCGCGCGTTCAAGGCGGCGTGGGCCGATTCCGCGGTCGGCGTCGTCGCCCTGACGGGAGCGGGCGACAAGGCGTTCTGCACCGGCGGCGACCAGAAACAGCGCGGCGAAACAGGCGACTACGGCCCCACCGAAACCGGGCTCTTCGAAGTCGAGGCCCTGCACCGATTGATCCGCGACATCCCCAAGCCGGTGATCGCGGCCGTCAACGGCTACGCGATCGGGGGTGGCCACGTCCTGCACGTCACGTGCGACATCACGATCGCCGCCGACCACGCGAAGTTCGGCCAAACGGGCCCGAAGGTCGGCTCCTTCGACGCCGGGTTCGGGTCGGCCTACCTGGCGCGAATCATTGGACAGAAACGGGCCCGGGAGATCTGGATGTTCTGCCGGCAGTACGACGCCGAGACCGCCGAACGGTGGGGGCTCGTCAACGCCGTCGTCCCCATGTCCGAACTCCGGGCAACCGTTCGGGCGTGGGCCGACGACGCCCTCGCCCTGTCACCGACCGCCCTCAAGGTGCTCAAGCATTCCTTCAACGCCGAAACCGAGCACATCGCAGGCGTCGGAGCGATGGCATTCGACTCACTCGAACTCTTCGTGGAAACCGAGGAAGCCGCCGAAGGAATCGCCGCGTTCAACGAGAAACGACCGCCGGACTTCGGACGGTTCCGGTAGCACCGGTCGATCGTCCCCCGCCACGACAACAGTCAGGGAGCAACAACACATGCACGTCGGATACAGCGCCTTCTTCCAGAACCTCTCCGGTGAACACACCGACGCCGAGGTGTACCGGCACGAACTCGCGCTCGCCGATCTGGCGGAACCGCTCGGTTTCGATTCGGTCTGGGCGCCCGAGCACCACTTCACGAACTACATCATGATGCCCGACACCACTCAGTTCCTGACGTGGATCGCCGCTCGAACCGAGCGTGTGCAGGTCGGGTCGATGATCAACGTGTTGCCGTGGCACGATCCGGTCCGGCTGTGCGAGGAATGGTCGATGCTCGACGAGCTGTCGAACGGTCGGGCAATCCTCGGACTCGGGCGAGGGCTCGGCCGAGTCGAGTTCGACGGCTTCCGGACCGAGATGGGTGAGTCCCGGGGGCGTTTCACGGACTACACGCAGGCGATCGTCAACGCCCTCGAGACCGGCTACATCGAGTATGACGGCGAGTTCCTGAAGCAGCCGCGTGCCGCCATCCGACCGTATCCGAGCCGCTCGTTCCGCGGGCGCACCTACGCGTCGGCCGTGTCGCCACAGTCGATCGATCTCATGGCCGAACTCGGCATCGGCCTGCTCATCATCGCCCAAAAACCGTGGGCCGTCACCACCGCAGAGATCGCCGCGTACGGGGAGCGCTACCTCGAACTCAATGGCGAACCGCCACCCGGCCCGATCATCGCCGTCTTCATCGCAGTCGACGAAGACGCAGGCCGAGCACAGGAGATGTTCGACGACTACATGATGAGTTACTCGCACTCGGCGGTCGATCACTATCAGTTCTACGACGAAGGTATCGCCGGCATCCCCGGGTACGAGTACTACGCAGGAATCTCCGGCAACATCGCCAAACATGGACGCGACACGTTCGCCCGGTTCCTGGCCGAACTCCAGGTGTGGGGCACCCCCGACGAGGTCGCCGAGCAGCTGAAGGACTACCAGCGGATGGTCGGTGCGGCCGGAATCATCGGGGTGTTCAGCTACGGCGGCATGCCCCACGACGAAGCCGAACGGAACATGCGCCTGTTCGCCGACAAGGTCATGCCCCAACTCCACGATCACGAGACCGAATCGGACGTCGGCCGAGCCGGGCCGCCCACTGCCGTGGCCAGCGCACTGTCCGGCACCAGCGTCGCATGGTGAGCGAACTCGTCGCCACCGAACTCGTCGGCAGAGTTGCCGTCGTCACCATGACGAGCGCGCCGGCGAATGCCCTGTCGTTCGAGCTCATCGGCGCGCTCGACGACGCCGTCACCACCGCCATCGCCGACCGCGCAGTGGTCCTCATGTTCACGTCGGGCCTCGACAGGTTTTTCGCCGCCGGCGCCGACCTCAAACTGCTGGGCGAAGCAACCCCGGACGACTTTCACCACTATCTCGTCACGCTACGAGCCTTCATCGAGCGGCTGGATCAGCTTCCCCAACCGAGCATCGCCGCCATCGACGGCATGGCGCTCGGTGGCGGCCTCGAACTGGCCCTCGCCTGCACCATGCGGACCGCTTCACCTCGCGCCCAGCTCGGTGTGCCCGAAGTCAAGCTCGGTCTGCTGCCGGGCGCAGGTGGTACGCAACGGCTGCCACGGCTGATCGGCCGCGCCGCCGCAGTCGATCTCCTGATCACCGGTCGAAGCATCGACGGGAACCGAGCCGTCGAGATCGGCCTCGTCGATCGTCTCGCCCCCGCGCGCGCTCTGGTCGACGAAACGATGCACATCGCACAGGCACTGGCCAACGGACCCAAGCAGGCAATCGCGGCCATCATGAGCTGCGTCGACGCAGCAGCGGACCTGCCATTCGCCGACGGCATGGACATCGAAGCCGACCACGTCGAGCAACTCTTCGCCACGCCCGATGCACGCGAGGGCATCGCCGCGTTCCTCGAAAAACGCAAGCCCGCCTTCGACTGAGGACGCCCCATGAACTTCGGATTCGACGACGAACAGCAACTCCTCCAGGAGATCACCCGCAAATACGCGCTCTCACGCCTCGCACCCGAGACGACCCGATGGCAGACCGAGCCCTTCGCGCCAGAAATGCTCAAGGAACTCGGCGACCTCGGCGTACTCGGCATGCGCGTACCTGCCGAGTACGGCGGCTCCGAGGCGTCCTTCGTGGCGATGGGGATCGCCGCCGAGGAACTGGCGCGCGGCGACTTCAACGTCAGCTACTTCCTGCAACTCTCCGCGATCGCCGCCAAACTCCTCGCCGACGCCGACGAGGACATCAAACGACGCTGGTTGCCGGCGATCGCGACCGGGGACGCCACCGTCGCCTTCGCGTTGACCGAACCGGGCGTCGGTTCCGACGCGGCGAACCTCATCTGCACGGCACGCAGCGACGGATCCGACTGGATCATCAACGGTGAGAAATCATCGATCACCTTCGCCGGCTCAGCTAACGGATGCGTCGTCTTCTGCCGCACCGGCGGCCCCGGCGCCCGCGGCATCTCCATGATCTTCGTTCCGCTCGACCTCCCGGGCGTCAGCCGCACCACGTACGCCAGCGCCGGCGGACACCTGAGTCAGCGCGGCTCACTGTTCTTCGACGACGTCCGTGTGCCCGCCAACCACCAGATCGGTGCAGAGGGAACCGGCTTCGTCGGCGCGATGGAAGCCTTCGACTTCAACCGTGCGATCATCGCGCTCGCCGCCATCGGCACCGCCAGCCAAAGTCTCGACGAAACCATCGAGTACACCAAACACCGGGAAACGTTCGGTCAACCGCTCGCAAAGCGAGAAGGTGTCGCGTTCCAGATCGCAGAACACCTGGCCCTGCTTCACGCCACACGACTCCTCTCGTACGAGGTGCTCGCGCGAGCCGACGCCGGTCTCCCCCACACGGCGGAGGCGGCGATGTGCAAATGGCTCGGCCCCAAACAATCCGTGGAAGCCATTCACGCCTGCCTGCTCCTGCACGGCTGGACCGGCTACGGCACCGACCTCCCGTTCGTCCAACGCCTCAACGACGTCATCGGTCTCGAAGTCGGCGACGGAACCCCCGAGATCATGAAAGCCATCATCGCCCGGGAAGCCTTCGGACGGCAGTACAGCTCCTACAAGTAGACGACCGTCACCCCAGCGTCACACCAGACCGACGCATCCCTCCGAGCCACCGTTCGTGGTCGCTGACCTTGCGGCGCATCCACTCCCACGCCTGTGGGTCGGTCGTGATCAGGCAACGCTCGTTGCCGATCGCATCGACCACGATCTCGGCAACGTCGTCCGGATCGGCGGCTTGGCCGACAACCGACGCGAACTGTTCGTCGTCTGGGTCACCCAGCTGCTCGAGCATCGGCGTACGAACACCGAGCGGCACCAGACACGACGTTCGCACGCCTTGTGCGTGGTAGGTGATCGACATCCACTCGGCCAGCCCGACGGCCGCATGTTTCGTGGCGGCGTAGACGGCGTTGCCCGGGCTCGTCAGAATCCCGGCCATCGATGCCGTGATCAGGAAGTAACCACTGCCGCGTTCCAACATCGACGGCAGCAACTGTCGAATCGCGTGAACGTGCGCCATGACGTTGATGTCCCATTGGGAAGCCCACGCATCGAGCGGCGCATCGAGCGGACCGCCGCCGTCGAAGATCCCGGCGTTCGAGATGTAGAGGTCGACCGGTCCAAACCGTTCCGTCGTCACAGCGATGCACTCGGCGACGCTCTCGCTGTCAGCGACGTCGCAACGAACCGCCAGTGCTCCGTCGATGCCAGCCGCCACTGCTGCTGCACCCTCCAGATTTCTGTCCGCCACGGTGATGCCCCCTGGGCCATCTTGGGCGAACCGGCGGCACAGCGCCGCCCCGATGCCGCTCGCCCCACCGGTCACGATGATCGTTTTTCCCGCTAGCTCCATACGCCCTCCAGACAAGCGATCAACGTTGTGTTCCGGTCGATCGCATACGGCTAACCGATCATCGTGTAGCCGCCCGACACCGACAACACCTGGCCTGTCACGTGGCCGGCAACAGCATCCGACGCGAGGAACACCACCGCGTTCGCAACGTCTTGCGGCTTGCCGATCTTGCGCAACGGAAGCGCCCGCGCCACCTTCTCGAGCTGCTCGGGCGTGAACATCGAGTCCTTGTCGCGCCACATGCTCGTCGCGCCGACTTCTTCGTCGTCGTCAGGGATCGTGACGCCGGGGCAGACCACGTTGCAGCGAATTCCAGCCCGTCCGTTTTCCTTGGCGATGGTCTTCATGAAGCTGTTGATCGCTGCCTTCACGCCGCCGTACACGGCTTCGCGGGGTTCGCCTTGCCGACTGGCGTCCGATGAGATCGACACGATCGAACCACGTTGCTGAGGAATCATGTACCGCAACGCAACGCTCGTGCAGTTCAGTACTCCGACGTAGTTGATCTGGATGATCTTCTGCCACAGCGCAGGGTCCGTGTCGGTGAAGTACATCAGTTGATCCCACCCGACGCAGTTGACGAGTACGTCGACGGCGCCGTGCGCGTCGCTGGCGGCGCCGAACAGCGATTCGACCTGCTGAAGGTCAGTCACGTCGGCCAGCGCGAATTGAGCGCTCGCAGCCCCCGACGCGAGCGCGTGCTCGACGACTCGCTCGGTCTGTTCCGCGTCGATGTCGCCGAGTGTGAGCGACGCACCCTCACCTGCAAACGCCAGAGCGATCGCCCGGCCGATATTCGACCCGGCTCCAGTCACGACGACCGACTTCGCCCGAAGTCCTAGATCCACGTTGTCCCCCTCGACGTACAGTCTTGTCGTGCAACGCTAGCGCAATGCGACAATCCACGCCCCCTGTGTTGTCCGAGTCGACGTCCGGCCGACGTGAGAATGTGCAACAGGGGACGCCGAGGGCGACGGGCGTTTCGCCAGCTCATGATCGGCGGCAACGATAGGAATCTGCACGGTTCAGCCTCTCGGAGCGACGATCGTGACGGTGCCCTGGGCCGCGCACACAGGGTTTCCGTCGTTGGTGATGTCGATTCGAGCGACGCCGCTGCGCTTGGAGAGCGCCACGATTTGTGCGACCGCGACACAGACGCCCGACGAAACCGGGCGGAGCAGGTTGAGCTTGAACTCGGTGGTGGCGACCCACGCCTTGTGCGGGATGACCGGATAGAACACGACGCCAAGGCAGTGGTCGACGAATGCCGAGAGGCACCCACCATGCAGGTTGCCGAACGGTGTCAGCAGGTCGTCGCGGGCATCCATCTCTGCAACGAGCCGACCGGCCGTCAGTTCGGTGTGCCGAAAATCGAGGTAAGCCGAGATCCCCCCGGCTGCCGTTGCTGCACCGAGCATGGTGTTGGCCGTGCGCTCGCTGAACTCGAACTCCAAGATGATCTCCCTCGTCGACATCACTGGACGTGATCAATACGACACTACTAGTCTCGTGTGTCATCTGAGGAACTCGAACACTCAGATCGAACACTCGGAGGATCCATGACCGATCAGCACAGCTCGACGACGGCCGCCCACGCCGTGATAGCTGCGACGACAGATTGGGCGCGTGATCTCGACATTCTCGACCAGCGGTACATCGACGATCCGTTCTCCGTATGGCGAGATCTGCGCGGGCAGTGCCCGATCTCGTTCAGCGAGCGACGCGGCCGATCATGGATGCCGATCGACTACGACGACATCGCCGCGATCGCCCACGACACCGAGCTCTTCTCGTCTCGTCGTGTCGGGGTGATCGATCTGCCCGAAAAAGAAGGTCGGCCACTGCTCGAGGCGCCGCCGATCACATCGGACCCGCCCGTCCACACCTGGGCACGACGTCTGCTCCTGCCCGCATTCGCGCCGCGCCGTATCGAGGAGATGACACCAATAACACGGGGCTTCGCCAGAGAGCTACTCGACTCGATAGTCGACGTTGGCCAGGCTGATGCGGCGAGGGACTACGCGCAACACATTCCGGTCCGCGTGATTGCTCATATGCTCGGCGTCCCTGGTTCGGATGAGTCGATGTTCACCGACTGGGCGGTGCGAATCCTGCAGGAGGGCTTTCAAGACCTCCAGAACAGCCTCGATGCAATCTTGGAGGTCCTCGGCTACTTCGGCGAACGGGTGGAGGAGCGCCGTCGGATTCCCGTCGGCGAGCGACCGGACGATCTGATCACGATGCTCATCGAGTCCGACCACGACGGCGATCCGCTCGGCGAACGCCACTTGCTCGGAACCTGCTTTTTGCTGTTGATCGCCGGGATCGACACCACATGGAGCGGCATCGGCTCATCGCTCTGGCACCTCGCCACGCATCCTGAGGACCAAGCGCGACTCCGTGCCGAGCCAGAACTCATCGACACGGCCGTCGAGGAGATGCTCCGGATGTACAGCCCGGTCAACATGGGCCGCGAGGTACTCGCTGACGTCGAGGTCGCCGGTTGTCCGATGAAAGCCGGCGACAAAGTCATCATGGCGTTTCCCGCCGGCAATCGAGACCCGGCCCACTTCGACCGGCCCGACGACTTCATCATCGATCGGGCCCACAATCGCCACTTCGCGTTCGGTTCAGGTATCCACCGCTGCCTGGGATCGAACCTGGCCCGCATGGAACTCAAGGTCGCCATCCAGGAATGGTTGGCGAGAATTCCGGCGTTCGAACTCGTCGAACCCGGTCTCGTCACCTGGACGGGCGGGCAGGTGCGTGGGCCGCGGACCGTTCCGGTGCGCTGGTAGCCCAGCTACCACCGCTTCCGTCACCCTTCGATCAGGACGTCGGACGCAGGATCGCCGGCAGGAGGAATCGGCGGAGATACGTGTCGAGCCCCTCGGAACTTCGCCGCTTGGGGCCCTTCACAGTGAGCAGACTCAGAATCGCGCGAAGAATCCACTCCGACGCATCCTCGATGGGAAGACCGGGCAGGTACTCGTCTGTCCAGTTGTCGAAGATCGGGCGAAGAAACTCGCTCACCATTTCGAAGAGCGCCACCGAGGTGCCTTCGATGATGCCGACACTGTTGAGCCCGTCATCACTCGTGAACAACAAACCGACCGTTTCGTCCCGTACCGCAGCGCGCAGGGTGACTTCGACGAACTCCAGGATCGCACTTGCCAGGTCCGGCTGGGATTCGACGCGCGGTCGAACGCGATCGAGATATCGCTCGGTCTCGCGCAGGATCACACCCGACACCACAGCATCGCGACCGGCGAAATAGCGGTAGACCGTGGCTCGCGAGACGCTCGCCTGTTTGGCGATGTCTTCGACGGTCGTCTTGGCGATGCCGAATCGCCCGAAACACGTCTCGGCGGCGTCGAGCAGCCGGTCGCGCGCTCCGTCGACACTGTGCGGTGCTTCGTCGCCCCATCGCAGCGATGTATTCGTCACACGTCTCAGTATTGCCGATCGAATCTCCGATGACACAATGTCTCAGCACATATGACATCATCCGCAGTGTGTCTCGTCGGAATGGGTGGGCCGGAACGGCCCGATCCGATGAGTGCCTCACGAGAGGAGATGTCAATGAGCTCACTCGAGGAACGCCGGTGCGTCGTCACCGAAGCAGGCCGGGGGCCGGGGCGGCGAGAGCGTGCGCGCCTACCGACGACCGAAGGATGACCTCCACGATGGTTCCCACCGATCCCCGATTGTTCCGCCTGCCAGAAGGTGACGAGACACGTCCCCACCTGCTGGGCTCGTATGCCTCCGAATCCGAGCTGTACTTCTGGCCCCGGAGACGACGATGTCCCGTGACCCGCACCGAACTGCGCGATGTCGTATTGAGCGCGGAAGGTGTGCTCTTCGCCTGGACCTTTCTGCACGTACCTCGAATGGGAAGCATCTCATTCGGTGACACCGGTGGCTACGGGGTCGGTCAGATCGACCTGCCGGAAGGGGTTCGTGTCCAGACGCCGTTGCTGGGGACAACTGAGGATTGGCAGATCGGCACGAAGATGGGCATGACGACTTTTCCCGTCGGGCTCGATGGCGATGGAAACGAACTCGTCACGTTCCGGTTCGAGGCGATTCGCTGATGCCGTCGAAGCTCGCACGCGACGTCTACGTGATCGGCGTCGGCATGCACGCGTTCAACAACAACGGGATTCCAGCGGCGCTCATGGCCGATGTCGCGGGCACGAATGCGCTCGATGACGCCGGCATCGAGTTTCCGGAAGTCGGGGCGATGTACAACGGTCACCTCGGCGGCGGCATCGGTGCCGGCGTGCGTGTTGCGAAGGAGTTCGGGTTGACCGGCATTCCGGTCACCCATGTCGAGAACGCGTCGGCGACCGGCTCGAGCGCGTTCGGCGAGGCCGTACATGCAGTCGGCGGCTGCCGCGTCGAGGTGGCGATGGCGTTGGGTTTCGACGACATGAA
>CAXBAZ010000050.1:0-11707 GCA_963973395.1 uncultured Acidimicrobiaceae bacterium | reverse complement strand
CGAGCCCGACGGCTCCGGGACGTCGACGTAGTCGGGGAACACCGATGGGTCGTCGACGAAGTCCGGGTACCCGACGACGGTGCCGTCCGGCAGCGCGGTCACCGCGGACTTGAGGTGCAGCACCTTGCTGACGGGGACGGCGACGACGCTCCAGCCGAGCGGACCGATCACTGCGGTGAGCTGCTCGACGGCGGCGGCATCGGTGCGACCGCCGACACCGACGTACGCAGTGCGTCCGATCTTGAGCACGTCGCCGCCGTCGAGCGTCGCCGGTTCCGTGATGTGGGTGATCGTGAGGCCGAGCTGTGCGGCGGCACGTTCGGCGCCGTCGGTCTCGGGGCGACGCGACGGCGCACCGGGGCGCGTCACCACGGCGAGATCGCCGAACACGACCAGAGCGTCCTCGACGAACACGGCGTCCGCGCAGTCGTCGGCCGGCTCGACCTCGGTGACATCCCATCCCGCCGCGTGCAGCGCATCGACGTAGCCCTGCCACTGACGCGCCGCCAGGCCGGCATCGACCGGCACCCGTTCCTGATGTGTGAGCAGCCCATGGGTCAGGAGCGGCCCGGGGCGACGGACGAGTGCGTGCGGCATGGTGCCGAACGCTATCTCGCCGACCCCGACCGGTAGCTTGCGTCGAATGGCGCACCTCGCCCACCGCGACTGGGTCCCCGCGACCAGCGAACAGCTGGTGCAACGCATCGCCGACACCGTGGCCGACACCGTGACCGACACGATCGGCGGCACGATCGGCGGCGGTGTCGGCTGGGGCGTGGCCGATCGGGTGGCGGCGTTGGCCGCCGCCAGCCGTCGGATCCACGACCTGGAGTGCGTCAATCTCAACCCGGCCGCCAACACCATGAACCCACACGCCGAGGCGTTGCTGGCGTCGGGTCTCGGTTCGCGTCCCTCGCTCGGGTATCCGGGCGACAAGTACGAGATGGGGCTGGAGGCGATCGAGGAGATCGAGGTCGTCGCCGCCGAACTGGCCGCCCGGGTCTTCCGTGCCGCGTACGCCGAGGTCCGGGTCGGGTCGGGGGCGCTCGCCAACCTGTATGCGTTCATGGCCACCTGTCGGCCCGGCGATCCGATCATCGTCCCGCCGGCGACGATCGGCGGCCACGTCACCCACAACTCCGCAGGTGCCGCCGGATGGTTCGGGCTGGAGGTGCACGAGGCCGCGGTCGATCCCGGGCGGTACACGGTCGACGTCGACGCCGTCCGCACCCTCGCCCGGAGCATCAGGCCGTCGCTGATCTCGATCGGGGGAAGTCTCAACCTGGGTCACCACCCGGTCGGGGCGCTGCGCGAGATCGCCGACGAGATCGGCGCGGTGCTGCTGTTCGATGCCGCCCACCTGTCGGGGCTGATCGCCGGCGGTGCGTGGCCGAACCCGCTCGACGAGGGCGCCCACGTCATGACGATGAGCGCCTACAAGAGCCTGGCCGGGCCACCGGCCGGCCTGCTCGTCACGAACGACGCCGCCATCGCGGAACGCGTCGACGCGATCGCCTTCCCGGGCCTGACCGCGAACTTCGACGCCGCCAACACCGCTGCGCTCGCCGTCACTCTCGGCGACTGGCTCGCCTGCGGCACCGCGTACGCGGCGGAGATGGTCGCGGTGGCACGATGCCTGGCGACCGAACTCGAGAGCCGCGGCGTACCGGTGCACCGGACGGACGACGGCCCGGCGACGGTCTCCCACGCGTTCGCGCTGCGGGCACCCGGCGATGACGGCCATGCTGCGGCGAAGCGCCTGCGCCGGGCCAATCTCCTGACATCGGCGATCGGGTTGCCCGACGACGCCGGTGCCGGCGTGCGGGTCGGCACGAACGAGGCCGTGCGGTGGGGCATGGGCGTCGAGGCGATGCCGGAACTGGCCGATCTCGTCGCCCGGGCGTGGTCGGCCGCCGGCGACCCGGAGTCGGTCGCCACCGACGTCACCCGGTTCCGAGGCCGGTTCACCGAACTCCGGTACTGCCACGTGACGGCACCGCTGCCCGACGCCGCGGGATGACCGATCCGGTCTCCGGCCCGGCATCGACGAGCGACGGGGCGGCATCGCGTAGCCTCCGGAGGTGCCTGCCGAGAACTCCCGCCGTGCTCGGGCGTCCCGCAAGCGGCGGCGGAGGATGAAGAAGGTCGAGCACGATCTCGACCCCAGCCAGTGGGCCGCGCTCGTCGACGTGTGGGGCGGGTGCGCCTACTGCGGAGCATCGGACGGGCCACTCCAGAAGGACTGCGTGATGGCACTCTCGCGCGGCGGGCGCTACACCCTCGACAACATCGTGCCGGCGTGCCGCTCGTGCAATGCGAGCAAGTGCAACGACGAGGTCACGTCGTGGATGCGGCGCAAGCGACTCGATGAGCGGCGCTTCCTCGTCAGGTACGCCGAGATCTCTCGAGCGCTGGGATCGGGCTTCGGTGCGGACGATCGCGACGACTCCGGCGGCGCCGAAGACATCGGATTGACCGTCGCCGCACTCGAAGAGCCCTGAAACCCATCCGTGCCCGGACGCGCATCGACGCGAGCATGGAGGACATGTCCGCCGTCATGATCGTGTGCCGCCGTGTCCGAGCAACGCCGCTCGGGCCGGATCGACTGGGGCTGGTACCGGCTCGCTGACGCCGTCGCACGGTCGCTCGTCGAGTCGGCCGGCGTCGGGCACGGTGACCTCGTCCTCGACCTGGGTGCGGGCGACGGGGCGATCACGAGTCGGTTGGCTGCGACCGGCGCCCGGGTGATCGCGTTCGAACTGCATCCGCAGCGGGCTGCCCTCCTGCGACGCGCCGTCGCGAGATCCGGGACGTCGGCGGTGAAGGTCGTCCGCGCCGACGTCCGCGACCTGCGCCTCCCGACCCGGCCGTTCCGAGTCGTCGCCAATCCGCCGTTCGACGGGATCTCGGCGATTCTCGTCCGGCTGACGTCCACCGGCAGTCGGCTCGTCCGGGCCGACCTGATCGTTCCCCGTTCGGTCGCACTCGTCTGGCAACGGCGGCTGCTGCGACGCAGCAGTGCCTGGCTGGTGACCGGTCTGGAACCGGTGCCGCGGCATGCGTTCACACCACGGCCCCGGATCGACACCTGCCTGTTGACGATCGAGCGCCATCGCCCCCAGCCGACCGATCGCCGGCGGAGGCGGCGGAGGCGCCCCTGAGGAACGCGGCCACTGCCACCGACGTACGATCGACGCATGCGCATCGTCTCGTTGCTCCCGTCGGCGACCGAGATCCTGTTCGACCTCGGGCTCGGCGACGACGTCGTCGGCGTCACCTTCGAGTGCGACTTCCCCGACGAGGCGCGCACCAAGCGGATCGTGTCGACCTCCGCGCTGCCCGAGAACCTCGGCCCAGCAGAGATCGACGCAGTGGTCAAGCAGCGGATGGCGGCGGGCGAAGACCTGTACCGACTCGATCGCGGAGCGTTCGCCGAGATCGATCCGGAACTCGTCGTCACGCAGGACCTGTGCGCCGTGTGTGCCGTCGACGTGAGCGAGGTCGACGATGCGCTCGCGTTCCTCGCCTGCACCGCCGACGTCCTGACGCTCGATCCGATGTCGATCGACGAGGTGATCGAGTCGATCGCCCTGGCCGGCGCCCGCACGGGCACCGCCGACCGTGCGGCCGAGCTGATCGCCGGACTCCGCGCCCGGCTCGACCGAGTGGCGATCCGCCTCGACGGCGAGCGTCGGCGCACCACGCTCGTCCTCGAGTGGACCGATCCTGCGTTCACCGGCGGGCACTGGGTGCCCGACATGGTCGAGGCGGCCGGAGGCACCTCGGTGCTCGGGTTCCCGGGCGCGAACTCACAGGGTGTCGAGTGGTCGGAGATCCGGGCGTCCGACGCCGAGGTCGTGATCGTGGCGCCGTGCGGCTACCGGCTCGACGGTGCCGCTGAGCTCGCCGGCACCGTGCTCGACCGCGTTCCGCCCGACGCCGAGGTGTGGGCGATCGACGCCGACGCCGTCGTCGTGCGCCCCGGCCCGCGTGTCGTCGAGGGCGTCGAGGTCATGGCCGCGATCCTCCATCCCGATCGCTGCGGCGCACCCGACCCCGAACGCGCTCGCCGGATCCGCTGACCGCCGGTGTCGGTGTCAGGCCGTCGCCAAGGGTGGCGCTACGGGTGACGCGAGGGGTGACGCGAGCCGGCGGGTGACGGCGTCGCGCACCTGGGCGTCGAACGAGCGCACGTGCGCCTCGACCGCCGCGGCGCACGCGTCGGCGTCGGCCGCGCGGAGGAGTTCGAGGATCTCGATGTGCTCGTCGACGGCGTGGCGCGTGTCGGCGACGTCCGCGAGGTACATGTGCCACACACGATCGCTGTGGGCGTACAGGTTGTCGAGGGTGTCGGTGAGGAACCGGTTGCCGGCGGCCGCCCAGATGATCTCGTGGCAGCGCCGGTCGACGGCGAGCAGCGCGTCGGGTGCGACACCGCGGCGGAGCGACTGCTCGATCAACTCGCCCATCTCCGACCACTGCTCGGACGAGCCGCGCCGGCACGCCAGCCGGGCCGCGTACGGTTCCAGCACGGCGCGCGTCTCGTAGAGGGTCGACAGTTCGTCGACGTCGATCGACGAGACGAACATCCCGCGGCGCGGCAGCACGGTGACGAACTGGTCGCGGGCGAGCCGCTGGAGCGCCTCGCGGACGGGAGTCCGACCGATGCCGAGCGCGGTCTGCAGATCGAGCTCGCGCAGGATCGCGCCGGGCGCGAGATCGAGCCGGACGATCATCCGGCGGATGCCTTCGTAGGCCTGTGTACTCAACGATGCAGCCGTGATACATTCATGATATATCAACATTGCGAGTTGTGCCTGGCACAACTCGAAATCGAGCTCGAGGGGGTCTTCCGTGAGCGACACCGTTCCATCGTCAGCCAAGTGTGTGATCATCGGCGCCGGCATCGTCGGAAACTGCCTGGCCGGGCATCTGGCCCGCCTGGGCTGGACCGACATGGTCCTGCTCGACAAGGGTCCGCTCCCCAACCCCGGCGGGTCCACCGGACACGCATCCAACTTCATCTTCCCGGTCGACCACAACAAGGAGATGGCACTGCTCGGCGTGCAGTCCGCCAACCAGTACCGCGACGTCGAGCGGTCGGTCGACTGCGGCGGCATCGAGGTCGCCCGCAGCCAGGAACGGATGGCCGAGTTCCGACGCCGCATGACATCCGCGGCGGCGTGGGGCGTCGAGGCCAGGCTGCTCACACCGGCCGACGTGAAGGAGCTCGTGCCGTTCATCAACGACGACGTGATCCTCGGCGGCTTCTACTGCCCGACCGTGTCGGTGGTCGACTCGCTCGACACCGGCACGCTGTTCCGGAACGCGGCGATCGAGAAGACGGGCATGCAGGTGTTCGCCAACACCGAGGTGCTGAGCCTCGAGACCGAGGACGAGCCGGCGACCGGACTCAAGAAGATCACGGCCGTCGTCACCGACAAGGGCCGGATCGAGGCCGAGTACGTCGTGATCGCCTGCGGCGTGTGGTCGAACCGGATCGCCAACATGGCCGGCGCCACGATCCCGCTCGTGCCGGCCGTCCACCAGATGGCCGACGTCGGCCCGATGGACGTGCTGGTCGAGACGAACAGCGAGATCGGCTACCCGATCGTCCGTGACATGGACACGTTCTGCTACGAGCGCCAGTCGGCCGGTTCGATGGAAGTCGGGTCGTACGCCCACCGGCCGATCCTCCACCACCCCGACGACATCCCCTCCAACGAGGAGGCCGCCCTCTCCCCGACCGAGATGCCGTTCACCCAGGACGACTTCGACGACCAGATGGAGCAGGCGATCGAGCTGATGGAGATGCTCGGCGACGCCGAGATCAAGTACGCGATCAACGGCCTGCTGTCGCTGACTCCGGATGCGATGCCGTGTCTCGGAGAGACCACCGAGGTGCGCAACCTGTGGTCGGCGGCCGCCGTGTGGGTCAAGGAGGGACCGGGCATGGCGCAGGTCGTCGCCGAGTGGATGACCTATGGGTACCCGCGCGTGATCGACGCGCACGGCGCCGACATCGCCCGCTTCTACGATCAGGAGCGGAACGACGAGCACATCTGGGAACGCGCCGCCGAGCACTTCAACAAGACCTACGGCATCGTGCACCCGGCCGAGCAGTGGAGCGGACGGCGCAACCTCCAGGTGAGCCCGCTGTTCTCCCGGCAGGAGGAGCTCGGTGCGTTCTTCTTCCAGGCCCGCACCTGGGAACGACCGCAGTGGTACGAGTCGAATCAGGATCTGGCAGACCGCTACGAAGTAGCGCAACGTGACGTCGAGTGGGACAACCGGTGGTGGAGCCCGATCACCGTCGGTGAGCACCTCAACATGCGCGAGAACTGCGGCGTGGTCGACCTGTCGGCGTTCCACATCTTCCAGCTGACGGGCCCGGGCGCGGTCGAGTTCGCCGACCACCTCAGCGTCAACAAGATCGGTCCGGTCGGTCGTGCGACGTACACCCCGTGGCTGACACCGGACGGTGGATTCCACTCCGACCTCACCATGCAGCGGGTCGCCGACGACACCGTCAACGTGGTCACCGGCGTGTTCGACGGCGGTCGCGACCTGCACTGGATCCGCACGTACATGCCGAAGGACGGCTCGGTCACCGTGACCGACCGCACACTCGACTACTCGACGCTCGGTCTGTGGGGCCCGAACGCACCGGCGCTGCTCGCCACGCTGACCGACGCCGACCTCAGCCACGAAGGCTCCCCCTACGGTGGGATCACCAAGGTCGAGTTGGACGTCGGCGGCGAGACGATCGACGCGGCCCTGTTCCGCATCTCGTACGTGGGCGACACCGGCTGGGAGATCTACGTCGACTGGGACGACGCCCCGAAGGTCTGGGACGCCCTGATGGCGAACGGTCGAGACGAGTTCGGGCTGCGTCCGACCGGCGGCGGGGTGTACGGCACGTCGGGTCGCCTCGAGAAGGGGTACCGCCTCCAGGGTGCCGAGCTCGAGAGCGAGTACAACCCGCTCGAGGCGGGCCTCGCCAGGCCGAAGGTGAAGTCGGCCGACTTCATCGGCAAGGAGGCCTTCCTCGCGGCTCGCGAACGGGGCGAACCCGAGGTCCACATGTGCACCCTGACCGTCGAGGACCAGACCGACTCAGAGGGTCGGACACGCTGGATGCAGGGCGGCAACGAACCGATCTGCGACCTCGACGGCAACGTGCTCTTCGATTCGCACGGCCGGGTCTCACGGGTCACATCGGCCGGATACGGTCCGTCGGTCGGCAAACATCTGCTGATGGCCTACCTCCCGACCGAACACGCGGCGCCGGGCACCGACCTCCAGGTGATGTACATGAACGAACTGTTTCCCGTGAAGGTCGTCGGCACCGGCAGCACCTTCGACCCCGACGACACCAGGCTCAAGCCATGACGGTCGATTCCGAACGGAGCGAACCGGGTTCGCTCCGTTCGCCCGGGTTGCGGGCGGGGGGTCGGGCGTGAGGGTGCTGGTGTGTGTGAAGCGTGTGCCGTCGCCGGGCGCCAAGATCAACATCACCGCGGACGGCCAGCGTGTCGACACGTCGAACCTCGGGTTCACGATGAGCCCGCACGAGGAATGTGCGGTGGAAGCGGCCGCCCAGCTCGTCGAACAGCACGGCGGCGAGGCCACCGTGCTGACGCTCGGCCCGGTCGAGGCCGAAGAGCAGGTCCGGTACGCGGTGAGCGTCGGCATGCAGCGCGGCGTCGTGATGCCGATCACCGACGACGAGTGGGATCCCCAGCGCACCGCCAGGGCGATCACGTCGGCGGTCGAACAACTCGAGGGCGAGGACGGCCCGTTCGACCTGATCCTGTTCGGCAACGAGTCGGCCGACTCGGGTGGCTTCCAGGTCGGCGTCCGAGTCGCGCACGCTCTCGGTCGGCCGATGGTGAACGGCGCGAAGGGCTTGTCGGTCGGCGACGGCATCGCCCGGGTCGAACGCGAGGCCGACTCGGGCCGCGAGGCCTACGAGCTCCCGCTGCCGGCCGTGGTCGGTGTGAAGGAGGGCATCACCCTGCCGCGCTACCCGACGATGAAGGGTCGCCTCGCGTCGAAGAAGGCCGAGGTCGCCACGATCGAACCGCACGGTGGGCCGGGTGGCCTCACCAAGCTCGGTCTCCGGCCACCACCGGAGCGCACGTCGCGCACGGTGATCCTCGGCCACGGTCCCGACGCCGCACCGGCGGTCGTCGACGTGCTCGAAGAGATCGGCGTCGTGTGATGGGCACCACCACCGGTCCCGTACTCGTCGTCGTCGAACACGACCGCGGCGCCATCGCACCGGCCACCTGGGAGGCGATGACCTCCGCCCGGACGGTCGCGACACAGCTGCAGGTCGACGTCGAAGCACTGACGATCGGTGCTCCCGCCGACCATCTCACCGCCGACCTGGGAACGTTTGGCGCGACGACCGTGCATCAGGCGCACGACGATCTGCTCGACGACTACGGCCCCGAGGCATGGGGCGAGGTCGTCGCCCAGGCCGTCCGGGAGTTGTCGCCGGCGGTCGTCCTGGCCACGGGCACCGACCGCGGCAACGAGGTCATGGCCCAGGCCGCCGCCCGGCTCGACGCACCGTTCTGCGCCAACGTCACCGAGTTCCGCGTCGGCGACACCTTCGAGGTGACCAGGGTGCGTTGGGGCGGCTCCCTGCTGGAACACGCCTCCGTGGACGCCGACGTGCCGCTCGTCTCGGTGGCGCACCATTCGGTCGAAGCCACGCCTGCGGCGACGGCTGCCGCGGCAGCGGTGTCGACCCTGTCCGTGTCGCTCGACCCGTCGTTGGCGCGGACCCGCGTCGTCGCACGGGTCGAGCGTGAGGCCGGCGTCACCCTCGCGACCGCGCCGGTCGTCGTCGGCGGTGGACGCGGGGTCGGCTCACCCGAGGGGTTCGCACCCCTGCAGGAGCTGGCGGAGGAGCTCGGCGGCGTCGTCGGCTGTTCGCGAGCGGTCACCAACAACGGTTGGCGGAACCACACCGACCAGGTCGGCCAGACCGGCACGCGGATCGCCCCGGACGTGTACCTCGCCTGCGGCATCTCCGGCGCGATCCAGCACTGGGTCGGGGCGATGGCGAGCAAACACATCATCGCGATCAACACCGACCCTCAGGCCAACATGGTCACCAAAGCCGGCTATGCGGTGATCGCCGATCTCCACACGATGATCCCCGCGATCACCGAGGAGATCCGCCGCCGACGCGCCGATTGAGGTGCAGTACCGTTCGCGCATGACCTCGTGGACCGTCCGGCCGGTGCGCACCGACGAGTTCGACGCCTGGACACGGCTCTACCGCGGGTACGCCGCGTTCTACGACACGCCCACGGACGACGAACACCAGCGCCGGATCTGGTCATGGATCCACGACGACCGGTCGATCGAGTGCCTCGTGGCCGTCCCGGTCGACGGCGACGGCCGTGAGATCGACCAGGCGCGCGGTCTCGCCCATCTCCGCACGTGGGTTCGACCGCTGCGTGGTGTCGTCGCCGGCTATCTCGACGACCTGTTCGTCGACCCCGAACACCGCGGTTCGGGTGCGGTCGACGCCCTGTTCGACGCGATGACCCGTCTGGCCGACGAACGCGACTGGTCGGTCATCCGCTGGACGACGGCCGACGACAACTACCGGGCGCGGACCGTCTACGACCGTCTGGCGACGCGCACGACCTGGATCACCTACGACATGAACCCGGCGACATGACGTCGGCGACGTGACACCGGCGACGGTCGGGAACGGATCGACGCCGTGACCGGCACCCCCCACGTCGAACTCGGGATGTATCCCTTCACGTCCGTCGCGTCGGCCTGGGACACGATCTGGGCCGCGGTGCACGAGCGGGCGCCGTGGACGCCCGCATCGCTCACCCGCTCCGGCGACGTGCACGCCCGCTGGTACGACAACGACTGCATCGTGACCCAGGTGTGCGGATGGCCGTTCGCGGCGCTGCACCGCAACGACATGCACCTCATCGGTGCGTTCTCGCTCGACCTCCCCGACGCCGAGTCGGCAGGTCACTATCACTCGGTGCTGCTGAGTTCGCACGAACGGCCACTGTCGGAGTTGGTGGGGCCGCACGCCCATGCGGTCGCCAACTCGGCCGACAGCCTCTCCGGCTGGCACAGCCTGCGCGCCGCGACCGTCGGCCCGGGTCAGGCGTGGCCGGGCACGGTCACGTTCACCTCAGCCCACCACGACAGCGTTCGGGCGCTCGCGAAGGGTGAGGCCGACCTGGCGTCGATCGATTCGTGGAGCCTCTCGTTCATCGCGGCCGAAGAGCCCGAGCTCGTACGCGGCCTGCATCGTGTGGGCACCGGACCGCGGATCCCCACGCCGGCACTGACCGCCCGGAAGTCGATCGGCGACACGATGGTCGACGAACTCCGAGATGCCTTCGACGACGCGCTCGACGCCCCGGAGACCGCACCCGCGCGAGCTGCCCTCCACATCGACGGGTTCGTGCGCCTCGTCCTCGACGACTACCTCGCCACGCTCCCACTCGGCACGCTGGCTTGACCGGAGCCCACACTGCGTCGACCCTCGCCCGCGGCACCGTCGACCGGGTATGACCACTGTCCGGTTCCCTGGTCGAGAACATCGCTTCACCACCCGTGAGCTGCGATGTTGCACTCTTGATCGAACACGTGTACGATGAATTCATGACGCTGGCGGAGATGCCCATCGCTCCTGATGCCGACACCCGCGTCGCCGAGATCTCCGGCTTCCTCAACGTGCAGCACGCCCGACTCGTGCGCACGGTGGCCGACGGGCTGGCCGCCGGCGAGTGTGGCGGGGCCGGCCTGCGCTCCCCTGCGCACTGGCTCGCGATCCGGGCCGGCCTGTCGTCGGAGCACGCCAAATTGGTCGTACGGGTCGCCGAACGGATCGACTCGTTCCCACAGCTCGAGGCCGCGTTCGAAGCAGGCCGGTTCACGCTCGACCAGGTCGCCGAGATCGTCAAGGCCCCCGCCTGGGCCGACGACCACGTGCTCGAGTTCGCACAGATCGCCACCGTCGCGCAGTTGCGGGTCACGATGCGCGACCGGTTCTTCGACGACGGCGGCGCGCCTGCCGACACAGCGAGCACCGAACCGAGAGACCGGTTGTCGTTCGGGCAGGCCGGCGATCACCGTTGGCGGATCAACGGCGAACTCGACATCGATGCCGGACGCCGCATCGAGGCCGCCCTGAACGAGGCGAAGGACTCGCTGTTCGAGAGCGGTGACACCGACACCACATGGTCCGACGCACTGGTCGAAGTCGCCGAACGCTCACTCGACGCCGTGACATCCGACAGCCGTCGCGACCGCCACCGGACGTGGCTGCACCTCGACGTGACCAACGGTGCCGCCACGACCACCGACGGCTGGCGCATCCCGCTCGCAGTTCGTGACCGCCTGCTGTGCGACGGTGTCGTACAACCCGTCTGGGAACGCGACGGCGTGCCGTTCGCCTGCGGCCGTACCCAGCGGGTGGTCAGCGACCGCCTCCGGCGCATGGTCGAACGACGCGATCGTGGTTGCCGGGTGCCGGGATGTACCAGCGAACGATTCGTCGAGGTGCACCACATCATCCATTGGCTGCACGGTGGCGTGACCGACAGCTGGAATCTGATCTCGCTGTGCCCACATCATCATCGAGCGCACCACCGCGACCTGCTCGGGATCGCCGGGAACGCCGACACACCACACGGGGTCGTGTTCACCG
>CAXBAZ010000049.1:0-11747 GCA_963973395.1 uncultured Acidimicrobiaceae bacterium | reverse complement strand
CGGGGCAGCTCAGCGGAATGAAAAGGAGCGGAGCGACCTATCCGCTGAGCGCCCAGGCACGGGTCGCAGCCGAAGGCAACGCGGGCGGGCCGCAGGTCGAGCCGACGCGCGGTCCGACCGGCCGGCGCGACGTGTTGATCGCGATCGGAGCGATCGTCGCCGTCGTCGCAGGTGTGGTCGTCCTCCTCTTCGCCTGACGCGGACCGGCGTTGCGGCCGGCCCCCCGGCTATTGGCCCTGTACGCCCAGGATCGCGCCGTCCGGGCCGAGCAGCACCAGCAGGACGCCACCGCCGTCGCTCGCGATCGTCGCGTCGTACACCACGGTGTCGTTCGGGCCGCCCTGGATCGCCAGGTCGACGATCACCGGATCGTCGAGCTCGTCACGCAGCTCGACGAAGATGCGGTCCGGATCGACGTCGATCTCCGCGGCCTCGAACGTCTCGCCGGATGCTTCGCCGACCGGCTCGGGCACGGTGAATCCACCGTCGGACCCGTAGGAGCCCTGCTCGGCCATCGTGGCGCCGTCGACCGCGACCACGAACCCGACCGCGTCGAGGCCGGCGCTGATCTCGAAGTACTCCTGCGGTGCCCCGTAGTGCTCCTCGACCGCGGCGATCGCGTCGGGGATCAACTCGACGGCCGGACCGGTCGAATCCGATCCGTCGTCCGATCCACCACACGCCGCGAGCAACACTCCCAGCGCACCGACGATCGCCCTTCTCACGTCTCCATCACGACGGGCACGATCATCGGCCGTCGTTTGGTGCGCTCGCTCACGAACTTGCCGGCGGTGCGCCGGACGTCGCGCTCGAGCGCCTCGACGTCACGTTCGCCGTTCTTGAGCGCAGCCTCGAGCGCGGTCGACACGCGGTCGCACGCCTCGTCGAGGAGGTCTTCGGCTTCGGGGGCGTAGACCCAGCCGCGCGTGATGATGTCGGGGCCGGTGAGCACCTTGCCGGTCTGCATGTCGACGGTGACCACCACGACGACGACACCCTCCTCACCGAGCACACGTCGGTCGCGGATGACCCCCTGGCCGACGTCGCCGACGATGCCGTCGACGTAGACGTAGCCGGCCGGCACCCGACCGGCGTGCGCGAGGCCGTCGTCGGTCAACTCGATCACGTCGCCGTCCTCGCACAGCAACACGTTGTCGTGCGGTACGCCCATGAGCTCGCCGAGACGCGCGTTGGCCGTCATGTGCCGGAACTCGCCGTGGATCGGGACGAACCACTCGGGTTGCACCAGCGACAGGTAGGTCTTGATCTCGTCGGCCTGTGCGTGCCCCGTGGCATGCACATCCTGCACGCCCGAGTGGACGACCTCGGCGCCTCGGCGCAGCAACCCGTCGATCACCTTGTTCACCGCACTCTCGTTGCCCGGGATCGCGTGGCTCGACAGGATCACGGTGTCGCGATCACCGAGTTTGACGAATCGGTTCTCGCCGCGTGCCAGCAGCGACAGCGCCGACATCGGCTCGCCCTGGGAACCGGTGGAGATCACGCAGATCTGGCCGGGTTCGTAATCGTCGATGTCGGCGATGTCGATCAGCGACGACTCGGGGATGTCGATGACCTTGAGGTCGCGGCCCAGACGTACGTTCTTCTTCATGCTCAGGCCCAGCGTGGCGACCTTGCGGCCGTCGGCGACCGCGGCGTCGGCGATCTGCTGGATGCGGTGCAGATGGCTCGCGAAGCTGGCCGTGATCACCCGACGGCCGCGGTGCGCGGCGAACAACGACCGCAGCACCGGTCCGACCGTCGTCTCGCTCGGGGCGTAGCCGGGCTCTTCGGCGTTGGTCGAGTCGCCCATCAGCAGCCGCACACCCTTCCCGGCGGTCAACTGCCCCAGCCGGGCGAGATCGGTGGTGCGCCGGTCGACGGGCGTCAGATCGAGCTTCCAGTCGCCCGAGTGGAGCACGATCCCCTGCGCCGTGTGCACGGCGATCGCATGGGCGTGCGGCACCGAGTGCGTCACCGGGACGAACTCGACCTCGAACGGCCCGATCCGGACCGTCTCGTTGTCGGCGACGCTGCGCATGTCGCAGCGACCCAACAGCCCCGCCTCCTCGATCCGGTTGCGCGCCAGACCGAGGGCGAGCTTCGCGCCGTAGATCGGCAGCGGCTCGTCGCGGAGATGACCGATGCCGTCGTGGTCGCGCAGCAGGAACTGGATGCCGCCCACGTGATCTTCGTGACCGTGGGTCGCGACCAGAGCGACGATCGAATTGGCGTTCTCCCGGAGGTAGGTGAAGTCGGGCAGGACGAGGTCGATGCCGTGCATGTCGGCATCGGGGAACATCAGCCCGCAGTCGATGAGGACGATCGCACGATCGTCACCACTGCCCTGCTCGATGGCCATGCAGTTTCGGCCGATCTCACCGAGCCCTCCGAGAAACACGATTCGTACGGACTCAGCCACGGGAAGCCTCCAGGTCTGCCCACACGTCGCGGGCTCGGGGTTCGACCCAGTCGGGTGCCACGCCGAGGGGGAGCCGGCACTCGCCGACCGCCCATCCGTGTGTGCGCAGCATCGCCTTGGTCGGTATCGGATTGGGTGCGAGATCGCCGGTCTCGAATTCGAAGCTGGCGAGCATTCGCTGGTTGACGGTGCGAGCTGCCACGACGTCGCCGCGCTCCCATGCATCGAAGAGTTCGACGTGATCCGGCGCGGTCCAGTGGGTGGCGACGCCGATCGTGCCGACCGCGCCGACGGCGAGCAGCGGCAGCGTGAACACGTCGTCGCCCGAGTACACCTCGAACGACTCGGGCACCGCTGCGACCAGTCGGGCCGTCTCGGCCGGATTGCCGGCCGCGTCCTTGACACCGACGATGTTCGGCACCTCGTGCGCGAGCCGTACGAGCACCTCGGTGTCGACCTTGCGACCGGTGCGCTTCGGGATGTCGTAGATGATCTGGGGCAGGTCGCATGCCTCGGCGATGGCGCGGAAGTGGGCCTCGATGCCGGCCTGGGACGGCCGGCTGTAGAACGGGCACAGTGCCAGGATGCCGTGCACCCCGAGCTCGGCCGCCTGGCGGGACAGTTCGACCGAGTGCTGGGTGTTGTAGCCGACCGTGCCCGCCACGATCGGCACGTCGACCGCCTCCACGACCGCGGCGAACATGCCGAGCTTCTCGTCGTCGGTCAGTGTGGGGGCTTCGCCCGTCGTCCCGCAGACCACCAGACCGTCGTGACCCTGGGCGACCAGGTGCCGGGCCAGCTGTTGGGCGACGTCGAGATCGACGGCCCCGGCCGCGTCGAAGGGCGTGATCATGGCCGACAGGATCCGGCCGAACCGCTGCATCAGATGAACCCCCGGGACGAACGACGACACGACACACGTCCATCGTGGCCGCACACGACGGTCCGAGGCAACGATGGGGTCGTTCCGATCGGCGCAGCGCTCCGGTACGACCGATTCGCAGCAGTGCTCGACATCGTTGATCGACTCTACTCCGGCGGGGCGCCGACCGAGCATCTACAGTCCGGCCCATGACGCTGCGACCCGACGAACTGCGCTCGGCGGTCGCCGACGGCACGGTCGACACCGTCGTCGTGGCGTTCACCGATCCGTACGGCCGACTCCTCGGCAAGCGGTTCGACGCCGGGTTCTTCCTCGACTCGATCGCCGACGGCACCCACGTCTGCGACTACCTCCTCGCGAGCGACATGGAGATGGAGCCGGTGCCGGGCTACGCGTTCGCCAGTTGGGAACAGGGCTACGGCGACGTCCACCTGGTGGCCGACCTGTCGACCCTGCGCCTGGCCGCGTGGACCGATCGGACGGCGATCGTGCTCTGCGACGTCGTCGACGACGCAGCTCACCGGGCGGTGGAGGTCGCACCCCGTACGGTCCTGCGCCGTCAGGTCGAGCGACTCGCCGACCACGGCTTGGTGGCGAAGGCGGCGTCCGAACTCGAGTTCTTCATCTTCGACGATTCGTATCGTGAGGCGCACGCCAAGGGGTATGCCCGGCTCGAGCCGGCGGGTTGGTACATCGAGGACTACCACCTGCTGTCGACCGATCGTGTCGAGCCATACATCCGAGCGGCGCGTTCCGCGCTCGCCGCGTCGGGGATCCCGGTCGAGAACTCCAAGGGCGAGTGGGGACGCGGTCAGCACGAGCTCAACATCCGCTACACCGACGTGTCGGAGATGGCCGACCGCCACACCCTCATGAAGCACGCGATGAAAGAGCTCGCCGCCACGATGGGTCTGAGCGTCACGTTCATGGCCAAACCGACCACCGACGAGGCCGGCAGCAGCAGCCACCTGCACCTCAGCCTGTGGGATGCGGAGAACGACACCAACGTGTTCGACTCGGGTGCGGCGGAAAGTGACACGTTCCGGTGGTTCCTCGGCGGTTGGATGGCCCACGTCGAGGACTTCACGGTCTGCTACGCCCCCACCGTCAACTCGTACAAGCGCTATGTCGACGGGTCGTGGGCACCGACGCGGATCGCGTGGTCGCGCGACAACCGGACCGCGGGCTTCCGGATCGTCGGCAGCGGTCCGAGCCTCCGGATCGAGAACCGCATCCCGGGCGCCGACTGCAATCCCTACCTCGCCTACGCGGCGACGATCGCGAGCGGCCTGGCCGGCATCGAGCAGCAGATCGAACCGCCGCCTCCGTTCGAGGGTGACATCTACCAGGCACATCACCTCCCACGGGTCGCACGCACGCTCGAGCACGCCACTGCGAGCTTCGCCGAGAGCGCCGCGGCCCGGAAGGCGTTCGGCGACGAGGTCGTCGACCACTACGCCCACTTCCACCGGGTGGAAGTCGACGCCCATCACGCCGCAGTCACCGACTGGGAACGTGCCCGGTACTTCGAACGGATCTGAGAGGACGACATGAGACTGGACGGGAAGGTCGCCGTCATCACCGGCACCGCCGGAGGCATCGGCCGAGCCACGGCGCTGCGATTCGCCGAAGAGGGTGCGATGATCGTCGGCGCGGACGTGTCGTCGGAGGCCAACGCCGAGACGGCGCGACTCGTGCAGGACGCCGGAGGCAAGATGGTCGGCACCACCGTCGACGTCACCTCGACCGAGTCGGTGAGCGCCCTGTTCGACCTGGCCGAGGCGGAGTTCGGCCGGGTCGACGTCATCTTCAACAACGCCGGCGTGATGCTGGCCGGCGACGACGACGCGTTGACGACGAGCGACGACGTCATCGACCGGACGCTCGCGATCAACGTCAAGGGTGTCATCCACGGGTGCCGCTACGGCATCCCTGCGCTCCGACGGGCCGGTGGCGGCTCGATCGTGAACACGGCCTCGTTCGTCGCATCGGTCGGCGCCGCGACACCGCAGATCGCCTACACGGCGTCGAAGGGAGCCGTGCTGTCGCTCACCCGCGAACTGGCGGTGATCCACGCCCGCGAGGGCATCCGCGTCAACGCGCTCTCGCCCGGTCCGCTCCACACCGAGTTGCTGATGTCGTTCCTCGACACCCCCGAGAAGCGCGAGCGTCGGCTCGTCCACGTACCGATGGGACGCTTCGGGCACGCGTCCGAGATCGCCAACGCAGCACTCTTCCTCGCGAGCGACGAGTCGAGCTACATGACCGGCGGCGACCTGCTCGTCGACGGTGGCCTGACGGCCGCCTACGTGACCCCCGAGTAGCGCGACAGCGGGCCGCGTCGGCCGCGCCCGGCCGCCCGGCGCGTCCACCCGTGACACGTCGACGAAACGAAACGCGTCCGGCTCGGCACCCCCACCGATCGACGCCGCCTGCCCGATCCGGGTGGCCACCGAACGCAGTGACGGCGTGGGCAGTCGAGACGAACACCACGAGCATCTCGCTCTGGCAACTCGCCGTCGGAACGTGGCGACAGATCGAAGGGCTCTGTCGCCACGCTGACGCACAGCGACGTACTCGGTGGAAAGGGGTTGACTTTGACGCGGTGTCAATCCCTACCGTCACCTGCATGTACTCGATCGGTGATCTCTCGCAGCTCGGTGGTGTGACGCCGCGCATGCTCCGGCACTACCACGAGCTCGGTGTCCTCGTTCCCACCGACGTCGACGTCACCACGGGATATCGCCGCTACGACGCGTCCCAGCTGGCGGAACTGCTTCAGGTTCTGGCGTTGAAGGGACTGGGGTTCGCACTCGCCGACATCAAGCGCATCACAGACGGCCGTGTCGGTCCGTCAGAGCTGCGAGGAATGCTCGTCCTGCGTCGCGCCGAACTCGAGTCCGAACTCGACGAGGCCGCAGCTCGCCTCGAACGCGTCGAAGCCCAGATCCAACGAATGGAGAACCAGATGAACGGACAACCCACCACCGATGTCACCGTCACCACCCGACGCCTCCCAGCCGTTCACCTCGCCGTGGCCTCAGCGGTCAGCACCAGCTTCGCCTCCGCCGACGTGGCCCCGGTGATCCAACCCCTGTATCCGCAGTTGTTCGACGCGCTGGACGCTGCGGGGGTCGAGATCGCCGGACCGTCGATCGCCTACTACGACGACACCGCCGACGGCGCGATCGGTGTGCACGCAGGGTTTCCGATCGACGAGTCGGTGATCGAGATCCCGGGTCTCGAAATCGTCGATCTGCCGGAGATCGAGTTGGCGGCAACCGCGATCCACCACGGCGACATGGCGAACGTCGACGACGACACCGTCGCGGCGATCTTCGACTGGATGCGAGCCCACGGCTTCCGCACCACCGGATACTCGCGAGAGTGCTACCTCGAGTGTCCCGAGAATATTGCGCAGTGGCGGACCGAGATGCAGTTTCCCATCGAACCCGATCCCGCCGCCGGGTGACGTCCCGACCATCACCGACGTCTCGTCGCGGTCGACCCACCTGTCATTCGACGATCACCACGGCTCGCATCGTCGGATGGATCTGGCAGAAGTAGGCGTACTCCCCCGGTTCGTCGAAGGTGAACTCGAAGGTCTCGTCCTGACCGAAGGCGCCGGAGTCGAACTCCACCGGCGAGTCGTCCGTCGACGTCACGGTGTGGTCGAACGGGTCGGTGTTGACGAACGTGACAGTGGTGCCGGCGGGGACTCGGAGTTCCACCTCGTCGAAGCGCGAGCGGGAGATCGTGACCGTGGACTCGTCGGCGGTGGCCGACGTCTCGTCGGCCGGTGTGGCGACCGACGACGTCGGCGTGGACGTGGGTTCGCCGCCACACGCGCCAAGGGCGAGTGTTGCGACGACGGTGATGAGTGCGATCTTCATGACAGATCATTCGGTCCGGAGCCGCACATGGATTGCGCACCTGAATCTCGGTCGCCGTGCTGCTCCACGCGGGGCCGCTCCCGAGGATCGTCCAATCCGAGCGCGACCACGCTCCGAATCACCCACGACGGCCCGGTCCATCGGTCGTCTCCGTGAACACCAGCCGAAAGGAATCCCTCTATGCGCCCCCTGACGAAGAACCTCGTGGCCTCGATGGCCGCTCTGACCCTCGTTGCCACCGCCTGCGGCGACAACGGCGACGACCCCGTCGCCGACCCGGTCACCACCGAGGCGACCGATGACATGTCCGACGAGATGTCCGACGACATGACCGCTGACATGTCCGACGAGATGTCCGACATGTCCGACGACATGACCGACGACATGACAGATGACATGTCCGACGAGATGTCCGACATGTCCGACGAGATGTCGGATGACATGTCCGACGAGATGACCGAGGACACGGGCGACGACACCGCTCCGACGACGGACGACGGCGCATCGACGCTGCGCGCCGGGCTGACCAGCCTGCTGCAGGAGCACGTGTACCTCGCTGGCATCACCATCGAGACCGCCGTCGACGCCGGCGGCAACATCGAAGATCCCAGCGTCCAGGCCGCCTCGGCCGCGCTCGACGAGAACTCCGTCGCCCTCAGCGAGGCCGTCGGCAGCGTCGCCGGCCCGGAGAACGGCGAAGCCTTCCTCGGTCTGTGGCGCGAACACATCGGCTTCTTCGTCGACTACACGCTCGGCAAGGCGACCGACGACCAGGCCGCCGTCGACCAGGCCCTGAGCGACCTCGCCGGCTACCAGCAGGCGGCCGGTGCCTTCTTCGAAGAGATCACCGGCGGCGAGATCGTCGCCGACGAACTCGTGACGGGCCTCGATGGCCACATCGCCACGCTGACCGCTGCGATCGATGCAGTCGTCGCCGGCGAACCGGGCGCCTTCGACCTGCTCCGCGAGGCAGGACAGCACATGTTCGGTGCGGCGCTGCTGCTCTCGACCGGCATCGCGAACGCTGCGCCGGAGATGTTCCCCGGTGACGTGACGAGCGCCCCGGCCGAGACCCGTGCGGTGCTGACGAACCTCCTCCAGGAGCACGTCTACCTCGCAGGGATCACGATCGAGCAGGCCGTCGAGGCCGGTGGCGACATGGAAGCGCCGGCCGTCCAGGCTGCCGCCGCCACGCTCGACGCCAACTCGGTCGCCCTCTCCGAGGTGATCGGCTCGGTCGCCGGGCCGGACAATGCCGAAGCGTTCCTCGGTCTGTGGCGTGAGCACATCGGCTTCTTCGTCGACTACACCCTCGGCGCCGCCACGGGCGACGACGCGATGAAGGAACAGGCCCTCACCGACCTGGCCGGCTACCAGCAGGCCGCAGGCGCCTTCTTCGAGGAGATCACCGCCGGTGAACTCCCCGCCGACGCCCTGGTCTCGAGCCTGGACATGCACGTGTCGACCCTCACAGCCACCATCGACTCGCTGGTGGCGGGCGACGGGCAGGTGTTCGACCTGCTGCGCGACGCAGCGCAGCACATGCCGTCATCGGCACTCGCGATCTCCACTGCGGTCGTCGCCGCAACGAGCTGATCGGGACCACACCCGCTCATCTCGCATGAGGTGATCCGACGAGCCCGGAATGTCGAAGGACGTTCCGGGCTCGTCCGCGTCCACGTCGTCCGCGTCCATGTGGCGGCGCAACCGAAGGTGTGCCGAAGAACACAGGTTCGAAGGCGCTGACGCGGTTGGATTGCTTGCGATCGCAGGCACAGTGGGAGACGTCCGGACAACCGCAGCCCGCAACGACGACGGGCCCCACCGAGGCACCCCCCGAAGGAAATGCAACATGAACCACTACGGCAACACCATGCTCCGCACCGCGAACATCGAACACGAGATGCGCATCCGCGCCGCCCAGGCCACGCGGCTCCGTCGCCAGGCGCGACGTAACGACCGCTGACGCCGACCGGGCAGGCGTCGCAGCGCCACCGGCGATCCACCACGGTCAGGCACACTGCAGGTGTGGTCGTCGAACAGGAGGATGGAGCGAGATGTCGTTGACCGATCGAGTCGACGCCTTCCAACGTCGGCACCCGGTCGCCGGTTTCCCGATCGGGGTGATCTACAAGTTCGGTGAAGATCAGGGGCCGTACCTCGCTGCCCTCATCACCTACTACGGCTTCCTGTCGCTGTTCCCGCTGCTCCTGCTCCTCACGTCGACCCTCGGGTTCGTGCTCGACGGCCGGCCCGAGCTGCAGCAGCAGATCCTCGATTCCACGCTCAGCCAGTTCCCGGTGATCGGTGGCGAGCTCGCAGACCCGCAGGGGCTCCAGGGCAGCATCGGCGCGATCATCGTGGGTGGCATCGTTGCGCTGTACGGCGCACTCGGCGTCGCCCAGGCGATCCAGAACACGATGTACGTCACCTGGTCGGTGCCCCGCAACCGCCGGCCGAACCCGATCAGGGCACGCCTGCGGAGTCTGCGTCTCATTGCCGTAGCCGGAATCGCCGTCGTGGCCACGACGATCCTGTCCGGCGCCGGATCGAACGCCGGTGCCTTCGGTGCGGACGTCGGCGGCTGGAGCACCATCGCGGCGATCGTCTCGTCGATCGTCGTCAACGGTGCGGTGTTCGTCACGACGTTCAGGATCTTCCGCCCCGATCAGGTCCGCCGCCGCGACGTGTTCCCCGGAGCGATCGTCGCCGCCGTCATCTGGCAGCTCCTCCAGGTCTTCGGTGCCGTCTTCGTCGGGAACGTCGTCAAGAATTCGGGTGCCACCTACGGCGTCTTCGCGCTCGTGCTCGGCCTCCTGGCATGGATCTTCCTCGCCGCCGTCGGTGTCGTGATCGGATCGGAGATCAACGTGGTGCGCGCCAAACGTCTGTACCCCCGGGCCTTGCTCACACCCTTCACCGACAACGTCGACTTGACCGACGCCGACCAGCGCGCCTACCTCGAGGCGGTCAACGCCCAGCAGTTCAAGGGCTTCCAATCGGTGACGGTGCACTACGAGGACGACGGCCAACGGGCATCGGCCCGCCGCTCCCCCGCCCGAAAATCCGTTCCACCCGACGACCCCGACGAGCGAGACGAGCGAGACGAGCGACGGTGAACAGCGGCGCCGGTCGCGGCGCCGGCCGGACCACCGACCTGCTTCCGGGTGCCGACGGCGCGAATGATGTCGCTCAGCGGGCGGATGCCCTCAGATGGCGGATGCCC
The DNA here is from genome assembly GCA_963973395.1 of uncultured Acidimicrobiaceae bacterium. Classification (GTDB taxonomy): domain Bacteria; phylum Actinomycetota; class Acidimicrobiia; order Acidimicrobiales; family Ilumatobacteraceae; genus Ilumatobacter. Next base: position 1,323 of record CAXBAZ010000049.1, on the reverse strand, counting down.
TCAGATGGCGTCGCCCAGGGCGAGATCGTCGTTGACCAGTGCGCGCAGCACGGCGACGGTGCGCTCGAACTCCGCGGTCAGGGTGGCGTGCTCCTCACCCTCGGTCCACGCCATGTAGGCCAGGCTCATGGTGAACAGCGCGAGATCGGCCGCCACGGTGAGCCGACGATCGTCGGGGTCGAGCCCGCTGCGGACGGCGACGTGGGTGGTGAGCGCGTCCCGCGCGGTCGAGAAGGCCTGCCAGGCAATGCTGCTCACCTCGAGATGGTTCGACGCGATGATGGTCGCACGGCGTCGACGGATCGCCTCGGTGTCCTGTGTCGCCTCGGCGGCGGCAGCGAGAGCGGCGAACACACGGCTCATCGTGAGGGGGAGCTCTTGGGCGGCGAGCGCCTCGACGAGGACGTGCTCGTACTCCTCGGGGTCCGCCAGCAGCACCGCCTCCTTGCTGGGGAAGTACCGGAAGAACGTTCGGCGTGACACATCGGCGCGCTCGGTGATGTCCTCGATGGTCGTCGCCGCGAAACCCAGCTCCTCGAAGAGATCGAGCGCTGCCTCGGCGAGCGCCGCGCGCGTGTGGCGGCGCTTGCGGTCACGCCGCCCGACCTCCTGACCCTGCATCGTCACGGTGCCCAGTGTGCCTGATGATTGCGCTGAGCGTCACTTGTGACATCTGACACTCAGGTAAACTGGCACGAGTGTCATATTCTGCTCTGACAGCCCGAGACCCTGGAGGATCGATGGCACACATGTTGTACCGGCTCGGCCGGTGGTCGGTGGAGAAGCGGCGACTCGTGGTCAGCGCGTGGCTCGCCCTCGTCGTCGTCGGCATCGTCGCCGCCGCCACGCTCTCGGGCGAGACGAGCGACGTGTTCGAACTCCCCGGAACGGAGTCGCAGGAGGCGATCGATCGCCTCGCCGAGGAGATGCCCGGCGTCGGCGGTGCGACCGCACGCGTCGTGTTCCAGGCACCGGCCGGAACCAGCCTCGACTCGCCCGAACGCGAGGCGGCGATCGTGTCGACGGTCGACGAGCTGCGAAACTCTCCCGACGTCGTGAACGTCACGGATCCGTTCGAGTCCGGTTCGGTTTCGTCCGACGACACGATCGCCTTCGCCAACGTGTCGTACGCCGTCCCGGCTGCCGAGTTGTCCGACGAGGCCAAGGTGGCGCTCGAGGCGGCGCCCGGTGCAGCACTCGACGCCGGGCTCGTGGTCGAGTTCGGCGGTGACGCACTGACCCACACCCCACATGCAGGCTCCGCCGAGATCATCGGCTTGGCGCTCGCCGTCGTGGTCCTGCTGTTCACCTTCGGCTCGGTGG
>CAXBAZ010000048.1:0-11795 GCA_963973395.1 uncultured Acidimicrobiaceae bacterium | reverse complement strand
CTGCTCCAACTCGTCCACTGGACGTCGTGGGTCGTCGTGTAGAACGACGGGAGCCACCCGAGCTTGACCGAGAACAGGTAGATGAACAGCGGGCCGATCACGAAGACCGGGACCGAGAAGCCGAGCATCGTGATGAGGGTGCCGGCATTGTCGAACCAGGAGTACTGCTTGTAGGCCTGGATGGTGCCGATCGGAACGGCGATCAACACACCGAACAGCAGGCCGAGGCCGAGCACCCAGAGGGTTTGCGGCAGCCGTTCGTAGATGGTGTCCATCGCCGGTGAGCGTGAGCTCCACGAGATGATTCGATCGCGACTCTCGCAGTCGCCGAAGCACGAACCGGTGACCGATTCGAACGCGTGGACCGGTTCGTTGATCACCATCAGCTGGTTCCAGTTCCACCAGCGGACGAGGAACGGGTCGTTGAAGCCGAGCGACTCGCGGATCTGGTCGCGGATCTCGGCGGGGATGGTGAGGGGCAGCTGGCTCGTCGGGTCGCCCGGTGCCAGATCGAGGATCGCGAAGACGATCAGACTGATGACCAGCAAGGTCGGAATCGCCAGCAGCAGCCGGCGGATGACGTAGAGCCCCATGTGTTCCCCCAGAACCTCGAGTGGATCGACCGTGCGGTGGGCGGGGGCCGAAACCCCCGCCCACCTTCACGGCATCGAACGGATCAGCCCTCGCGGGTCCAGTCCTCGATGTTCCAGTACTCGCTGTCCCAGCCGTTCAGCTCGCCGACGTTCTGGATGCTGTTGGCGAACGCCGAGTTGTTGGCACGGTAGATCAGCGGGATGATCGCCTCGGACGAGACGATCTCGTTGATCTGGACGACCAGGTCGTTGCGACCCGGATCGTCGAGCGGCGTGGTCGCCAACTCGTCGATCGCAGCGTCCAGATCGGCATCGTTGATCCGGGCGATGTTCTCGCCGCCCCAGCTGGTCGCCGAGGTCGGGATCTGGTCGCTCTTGAAGCCCTTCAGGTAACCGTAGGCGTCAGGACCGGACGACGAGTTGGTGTACATCTGCATCGGAGCGAAGAACTTCCAGATGCAGGCGTCGCTGGCGCAGGTGCCGTCGAAGAACAGACTGGCGTCTTCGTTGCGCATGTTGGCCTGCACGCCGATCTGCTCCCAGTAGCTCTGGACGAGCTCCTGGTTGCTCTGGCGCACCGCGTTCGTCGAGGTCACGTAGTCGAACTCGAGCGGACCGAAGTCCGGGGCCTCGCGGATGCCGTCGCCGTCGGTGTCCATGTAGCCGAGGCCGTCGAGCAGTGCGTTGGCGCCGTCGATGTCCTGTGTCAGGCAGTCGTCGAGCGCGCTGCCCGTCTCGCCCTCGACCGGCCAGTAGTAGCAGGTCGGAGCGCCGGCAGGACCGTATCCGACGGCGTTGAGCTCGTCGCGGTTGATCGCGATCGACAGCGCCTTGTGCAGGTCGGGGTTGTCGACGAACAGCGGGTGCGGCGTGCCTTCGGAGGGCGGTTCTGCGTTCGGGTCGGTCTGGTTGAGCACGATGTGCTCGACGCTCGACGCGAAGCCCGACTCGAGACGGCCGATCCCGGTGGCCTCCATGCCGAGGAGGATCTCCGGTGCGACCTGCAGGTTCCAGCCGTAGTCGGCGTCGCCGACCTCGAGCACCGAACGTGCCGCCGCTTCGGCGTCGCCGCCACCCTTGATGGTGACGGTCTCGAAGAACGGCTTGCCCTCGGCGATGCCGCGGTAGTTCGGGTTCATCGCGTACGTCACGGTGTCCTCCGGACGGAGGTCGGTGACCACGTAGGGTCCCGTGCCGACCGGTGCGAAGTTCTGTTCCGAACACGTCTTGGCGGCCTCGCCGACACAGTCGGCGAACTGTGCCTGCTGGATCACCGGGCTCGTGTAGCTGACGAACGGCACGAACGGGTACGGCGTCGGAGCGTCGAAGGTGATCGTGACGGTGTGGTCGTCGTCGGCGACCACGCTGGTCACGCCACCGAACGACTCGTTCGAGCAGCCGGTCGCTTCGTTCGTGCAGTACTCGTAGGTGAACACGGCGTCGGCCGCGGTGAACGGGGAGCCGTCCGACCACAGGATGTCGTCGCGCAGCGTCCACGTGATCTGGGTCAGATCCTCGGAGATGCCGTTGCCGGTGCTCGGGACCTCGGCCGCGAGGACCGGGACGATCGAGCCGTCCGGCGCGAACTCCGCGAACGCCTCGTTCACGAGCGAGCCGGCCAGCAGGTCCTTCGTGCCCGACGACAGCAGTGCGTTGGCCTGCGAAGGTGCCTGCCACTGGAGCAGGATGATCTCGCCACCCTCGCCGGCGGTGCCGCCGGTCTCACCGCCCCCGGTGTCCTCGGTGGCGGTGTCTTCACCGCCGGTGTCCTCACCGCCGGTGTCCTCACCCCCGGTGTCTTCGCCGCCGGTTGCTTCGGGCGGCGGATCTGCGGTGTCGTCGTCTCCGCCGCATGCGCCGGCGACGAGCGCCAGTGCAGCGGCAGCTGCCATGAATCTTCTTGCTTTCATTGTGGTGGATTCCCCTCCCCCAGGAGCCGGTCGAGGTCGACCGGCATCGTGAACGTCATCCTATGTATCGGACGACGACCGTGCGAGCGAGCCGCGTGACGGCGGTGTGACCATCGTGTTCGGGATGTTCACGGCCGTCACCACCCTGGCTCGTCGGCGAAATGGCAGGCCACGAAATGGCCTGGTTGGATCTCTCGGTTCGCGGGCACGTCGGTCGCGCAGCGGTCGCGGGCGACCGGGCAGCGCGTGTGGAACGTGCATCCGCTGGGGGGGTGAGCTGGACTCGGGATGTCGCCTTTGAGGATCACGCGCACGCGCTGACCTTCGACGACGGGATCGGGTACGGGAACCGCGGAGTGGAGTGCCCGGGTGTAGGGGTGCTTCGGCCGCTCGTACAACTCGTCGACCGGTGCGAGCTCGACGATGTGACCGAGGTACATGACGGCGACCCGGTCGGCGATGTGCCGGATCATGCTCATGTCGTGGGAGATGAACAGGTACGCCAGCCCCAACTCGTCCTGGATCCGCTCGAGCAGGTTGACGACCTGCGCCTGGATCGAGACGTCGAGTGCAGCGATCGGTTCGTCGCACACGATGAAGTCGGGGTCGAGCGCGATCGCCCGGGCGATGCCGATCCGTTGCCGCTGGCCCCCGGAGAACTCGTGCGGGTAGCGGTTGGCGTGACTGGGGTCGAGACCGACGAGGTCGAGCAGGTCGCCGATGCGGCGGCGCCGCTCGTGCTTGGTGAGCGCCCGGTGCTCGACGAGCGGCTCGCCGATGATCGACGCGACGGTCATGCGCGGGTTGAGCGACGAGTGCGGGTTCTGGAACACCATCTGCATGTTCGGCCGCAGCTTTCGCAGCTGCGAGTTCGACAGGGTGCTCAGGTCGCGGCCCTCGAACAGGATCGAACCCGCCGTCGGCTTCTCGAGCCGGAGCACCGTGCGGCCGGCGGTGGACTTGCCCGAGCCGCTCTCGCCCACGAGGCCGAGCGTCTCGCCCCGGTAGATGTCGAAGGTGATCCCGTCGACGGCCCGGACGGCCCCGACCTGGCGGCGGAACACACCCTTCATGATCGGGAAGTGCTTCGTGAGATCGACCACCGAGACGAGCGCGTCGTCCGACCGGGGCGAGGTCGCCGTGGCCACGGTCGAGACGTCAGACATCGCGGGGCGCCTCGATGGTGGTGTCGTACCAGCACGCCACCCGGTGGTCGGGTCCGACCTCGATCAGCACCGGCACCTCGTCGAGGCAACGGTCGAACGCGTGCGGGCACCTCGGCGCGAACGTGCACGCCGTCGGCGCCGCGTAGAGGTTGGGTGGTGTGCCCTTGATGCTCTCGAGCGTGGTGCCCTTCTGGTCGAGGCGGGGGATCGAGCGCAGGAGGCCCTGTGTGTAGGGATGTTCGGGCCGCTGGTACAGGTCGGCGACCCGAGCCTCTTCGACGATCGCACCGCCGTACATCACGATCACACGGTCGGCGAGCCCGGCGATCACGCCGAGGTCGTGGGTGATCCAGATCATCGCCGTACCGAGCTGGTCGCGCAGGTTGCGGACGATCTCGATGATCTGCGCCTGGACGGTCACGTCGAGGGCGGTGGTCGGCTCGTCGGCGATCAGCAGCTGGGGCGAGCACGCCAGCGCGATCGCGATCATCACGCGCTGCCGCATGCCGCCCGACAGTTCGTGGGGGTACGACTTGAGCCGCTGCTTGGCGTCCGGAAGGCCGACCATCGTGAGGAGGTTGGCGGCGGTCTCGTTGGCGGTCTTGCGATCGCAGCGCAGGTGCAGCTTGAGCGGCTCGGTGATCTGGTGCCCGATCGTGAGCACCGGGTTGAGCGACGTCATCGGGTCTTGGAAGATGAAGCCGATCTTGCCGCCCCGCACGGTGCGCAGCTGGTTGTTGTCGAGCGCCAGGAGGTCCTGGTCGTCGAACTCGGCCGAACCGCCGACGACCCGGCCCGGCGGCATCGGGATCAGCCGCAGGAGCGACATCATCGTCACGCTCTTGCCCGATCCGCTCTCGCCGACGACCCCGACGAATTCGCCGGGACGAACCTCGAAGCTGACACCGTTGACCGCGTGCACGACCCCGTCGGGTGTGTCGAACTCCGTACGGAGGTCGTCGACCTTGAGCACGGGTGTGCTCAAGAGGTTGCTCCCGTCCCCGAGGTCAGCATGAGCCGGAACCATAGCCGTCGTGAAACGTCTGCACCAGGGAAAGAATTCGGGCGGGAACGGGAGCTGCGCTGTGTCCCCCGCGACTGCACGGTGATGCGTGTCGGGGCCGGGGCCCGCCGAAAGTTCACAGTGCCGAACCGCGCACGGCCTTGCGCTTCTGGAAGAAGTCGCCGACCTGGTTCAGTGACAGCACGGTCAGCGACAGTGCCAGCGACGGCCACAGCACCTGCGTCGCGTCGAGCTTGATGTCGCCGCGGGCCTGGTTGATCATGTTGCCCCACGTCGAGGTCGGCAGCTGCACGCTCAGACCGAGGAACGACAGCGCACCCTCGACGACGATCACGAACGCCGACGCGACCATCGCGTAGGCGATGAGGGTGGGCAGCACGTTCGGGATGATCTCGCGGAACAGGATCGTGCGCGGTCTGGTGCCGATCGCCCGGGCCGCCGTCACGAACTCGCGGTTGGAGATCGCGAGGCTGTTGGCGCGGGCGACCCTGGTGTAGGCAGGGATCGACAGCACGCCGATCACCACACTGATCAGGAGGAGGTCGCGCACCTCGAAGATCGACACCAGCGCGAGCAGCAGGATGAGCGCCGGGAATGCCAGGATCACGTCGATCATCGACATGATCACGGTCTCGGTACGACCCCGCACGAAGCCGACGAGCGCACCGAGCAGACCGCCGACGATGATGCCGAAGGCGGCCGACACACCGGCGACGATCAGGCTGACCCACCCCCCGTGCATGATGCGGGCGAAGGTGTCGCGGGCGATCGCGTCGGTGCCGAGCCAGTGGTCCGACGAGATCGGTTCGAGCGCCTCGCCGGTTCCGAACTCGCCGGTGTCGGGATTGAAGTTGTTGGTCTGATAATCGGGATCCTGGAGCGGGAGCGCACCGTCGAAGATCGTGACGTCGAGCTTGGCGTAGATCGCACCGAGCACGATGAAGGTGAGCCAGACCGCCGAGATCTTGACCAGGATCGGCATCGAGCCGAAGATCTCACGCACGCTGGATCGGCTGGGCGGCCCGGAGACCGAGCCCGGCTGGACGGCGGTCGAGACGTTGCTGATGCGGTCGCGCGGGAAGTCGGGGGTGTGCGGTGCGCCCTCGGTGGTCGACATCTCAGCCTTTCCGGATCCGTGGGTCGATGACGGCGTAGAGCAGGTCGACGATCGTGTTGATGATCACGTACACGGCGGCGACGAACACGGTGATGCCCTGGATCACGAGGATGTCGCGCTGGTTGATCGCGTTGATGAGCCGGAACCCGAGGCCCGGCACGGCGAACAGCGTCTCGATCACGACCGTGCCGCCGAGCAGGGCGCCGAAGTTGATGCCGACGATCGTCATCAGGCTCAGCGAGCTCGGCCGCAGCGCGTGCCGCATCAGGATGAAGCGGTCGTTCAGCCCTTTCGCCTTGGCCGCCAGGATGTAGTTCTCCTGCAGCGTCGCGACCATGTCGGCGCGCACCAGGCGGGAGAAGATCGCCATCTGGGTCATCGCGAGTGCGGCCGCCGGCATGATCGCGGTCTTGAGGTTCTCGATCAGACCCTTGTCGCTGATGCGATTCCAGTTCGACGAGGGCAGCCACTGCAGCTGCACCGCGAACAGCCAGATGAAGAAGATGCCCATGATGAAGTTCGGGATCGACAGGGCGACCTGCACGCCGGCCGAGCTGACCGTGTCCTGCCACCTGCCCTGCTTGTACGCGCCGAGCACGCCGATCGGGACGGCCATCAGCACGGCCATGATGATCGCCATGAAGGCGAGCTGTCCGGTGACAGGGATGCGGTCCATGATCGTGCCGCTGACCGACTGCCCGCGGTTGATGTACGACTCGCCGAGGTCGAAGTGCACCACGGCGTCCCAGAGCCAGTTGCCGTAGCGGACGAGGAAGGGTTCGTCGAGGCCGAGGTCGTCACGGATCTTCTCGACCAGTTCGGGGTCCTGGTTCGACTCGACCCCGAGGATCGCGTTGACCGGATCCCCGGGGAGGAGGGACGTCAGGCTGAACGTCAGGAACGTCACGGCCAGCAGCGTGGCTGCCAGTCGCAACAGTCGACTGATGATCACTTTGCGCATTGACGCGTCCTCCTACCCCGGGGTGCCGATCGGATCTGTCGTCGGGGTCAGCCGGCCACGAAGACCTCGACCCACCGACCCTCGGCGCCGGGGAAACCGATGCCGAGGTCGCCGCTGGGCAGGTGCCACCCGTTCAACCCCGACACGTCCGCCTCGGTCGCGATCATCGTCGCGGTGTGGCCCGAGAACCAGATCGGCACGTTCTCGGCGAGTGCGAGACCGATCTGCTCGTACAGCGCGTAGCGCTCGTCGAAGTCGTCGGTCGTGATCGCCTGCTGGGCGGCCTGGAACGACTCCGGGTGCCAGTAGTTCGGGAAGTTGAGCGGTGACACGACGCCGGGCAACCCGGCTTCCTCCGCGACCTCGGCGCTGTACGGCGCCAGGAACGGGTTGAGCGACAGCGACGGGTCGTCCTGGTCGCTCCAACGCCAGCAGTGGGCCTCGTGCACACCGATGAAGCCGTTCTCGCCGCCGAGGGCATTGTTGATGTGGGTCTGCTGGTCGAAGTTCGTCAGCTCGACGTTGACCATGCCGCTGCCGGACCACGTCTGTTCGAGCACCTGCATCGCGGCGATCAGCGTCGGGTCGGGCGGGCACGACAGTTCGATGTCGATCGGCTCGCCCGGTGCCTTGCCGTCGGAACGGGCAGGGTCGTCGATGTAGCCCTGCAGCGTGGCGACGCCGGTCTCGAAGTCGAACGTCGGCCAGGCCTCGGCGACGACCGGTGACCACCACGGGCTGTCGGGGCTGAACCACTGCGTGCCCGGCAGCGAGATGCCGGTGCCGCCGAGTGCGTCGATGACGTTCTCCTGGCTGTTCATCTGGGTCAGGCCGAGACGCACGCGCAGATCGTCGAACGGGGGCACCGCCATGTTGAACATGCCACCGCCGACGTTGTTGCCCTGGAACTCGAGGAGCTCGATCTCGGCGCCGCCTTCCTGCGCGGCGCGGGCGTCACGGATGGTGCCCTGTCGCAGCGAGTGCATCGCGTCGACCGTGCCCGACAGGAGCGCGTCGAGCCGGGTGCCCTCGTCGGGGATCGGCCGGAACGAGATCGAGTCGAGGTACGGCAGCTGGTTGCCCTCGGGGTCGGTACCCCAGTAGTTCTCGTTGCGGACCACGGTGGTCTCGTTGTCGAGGTCGCGGGTCTCGATCTGGAACGGGCCGGTGCCGATCGGGTTGGTGCTGTAGCCGTCGGGGTCGGCGGCGGCCGCGGCCGGTTCGAAGACCATGCCGAGCGAGGCCCGGGCGAGGAACGCCGGGAACGCCGAGTTGCCCTGGCTCAGGGTGTAGGTCACCTCGAGAGGGCCCGTCGCTTCGACGTTGGCCAGGTTCGATGCCCCGATCTGTGACGACGCCGTGGCGCCCTCCTGCTGGATCGGGAACATGTCGGCCACCGTCTGGGCGGTGAGCTCGACCCCGTTGTGGAACACGACGTCCGGACGGAGGTCGACCGTCCAGACCGTGAAGTCGTCGTTCGACGAGAACGACTCGGCGAGATACCCCTGGTACTCACCGTCGACGTCCTGCTCGATGAGCTTGTCGTAGAGCGTGACCATGATGTTGTAGCACGGGGCCGAGCAGGTGTCCTCCCACGGACGGAGTCCGACGGCCTCGGCCTCGAGGCCGACGTTGATCGACCCGCCGTACCGGTCGGTGTCCTCCGCCACGGTGTTCTCCGTGACCTCGGTGTCGACGTCACCCGTGGCTTCCGCTCCAGCGTCCACGCCGCCGTCGCCGGTGTCGTCGCCGGTGTCGTCGCCGGTCGGCTCGTCGGTCTCCTCGCCGGTGTCGGTCGCGTCGGCCGTCGGTTCAGCGGTCTCCGCGGTGCCGTCCGTGTCGGGTGTATCGGCGTCGTCGTCGTCGCCTCCGCACGCCGCGACCAGAAGGCCGGCGGCTGCGAAGAGAGCGACTGATTGCTTCCATCGTCGCGTCGTCATGGTGTGAGATTCCCCTTGTCTCGGTGAGAGCGGTCGCTCTCGGATCGTGTGTGGTGACGCATCGGCGGAGCCGCGGCGTCGGTCGGGTGCCCATCTGGCTGCGCCACCGGGCACGTGATCAGTGGATCGCCACCTCCCTCGCGTCGGCCGGTTCACCGGCGGCGACGAGCGGATGGTGGCATGCGACGTAGTGGTCGTCGTTCACGCGGCGCATCTGTGGTTCGTCGCGTGCGCATCGCTCGTCGGCGTTCGGGCAGCGGGTCCGGAATCGACATCCGGAGGGGGGTGCGATCGGGGACGGCAGCTCACCGAGCTGGACCATCGACTCGTCGATCTCTGCGTCGGGGTCCGGTTCCGGGTGCGAGTCCATGAGCAGCCGCGTGTACGGGTGGGCGGGGTTGGCGTACAGCTCGTCGGACTCGGACAGCTCGCACATCTTGCCGAGGTACATGACGGCGACCCGATCGCTGATGTTCTTGACGACCGCGAGGTCGTGGGCGATGAACACGAGCGTCAGGCCGTACTCGGCCTTGAGGTCTTCGAGCAGGTTGAGGATCTGGGCCTGGACCGACACGTCGAGGGCGGAGACCGGCTCGTCGCAGATGATCAGCTCGGGTTCCATCACCAGTGCTCTGGCGATCGAGATGCGCTGGCACTGGCCACCCGAGAACTCGTGCGGCCGTTTGTACCGGGCGACGTCGGGATCGATGCCGACGGCGTCGAGCATCTCGGACACCTTCGCCCACTGGGCGTCGTCGCCTTTCGGCCCCCACACGTGGAGCGGCTCGGCGACGACCTCACCGATGATCCGGCGCGGGTTGAGCGACGAGATCGGATCCTGGAAGATCATCTGGACGTCGGTGCGCTTGGCGCGCAGCGCCTCGGTGTCGAGCGCCGTCAGGTCGGTGCCCTTGAGCCTGACCGTGCCGCTGGTGGGCCGCGGCAGCTGCAGGATCGCCTTGCCCGTGGTGGACTTGCCGCATCCCGACTCACCGACGAGTCCGAGCGTCTCGCCCTTGCGGACCTCGAAACTGATGCCCGGCCGCCGCCGAGCGGGAACTCCATGACCAGGTCGTCGACGCGCAGCAGCGCGTCACCGTTGGCCGACATGTGGGCCTTGCCGGTGCCCGCCATCAGCCGATGCCTCCGCCACTGCCGTGCGTCGAGGTATTCGCGCTCAGACCTTCGGCGACCGCCCGATGGTCGACCGCGTCGCCGACGATGCTCGAGTAGTCGGGCACGAGGTCTTCGCGGGCCGACATCTTGCCGGCTGCGGTGAGGGTCTGCGGCAGACCCGCCGCGAGGTTGCGCTCGAACGCGGCGGTGTTCTCCGGGGTGCCGACCGGGATGTGACACGCGAACTGGTGTCCGCTCGCATCGGTCTGCAGCGGCGGTTCGACCTCGATGCACAGGGCCTGGGCGTAGGCGCAGCGGGGCGCGAACTTGCAGCCCGGCGGTGGGTTGACGAGGTCGGGCGGACGCCCGGCGATCGCGCTCAGCCGGGTGTGCTTGGGTTGCGACGTCTTCGGGATCGACCAGAGCAGCGACTGCGTGTACGGATGCTTCATGTCGGAGAACAGCGTCTTCGTCGGTGCCTTCTCGACGATCCGGCCGGCGTACATCACGGCGATCTCGTTCGCACGCGTGGCCACCACCCCGAGATCGTGGGTGACCATGATCATCGTCATGTCGTGCTCGCGCTGCAGCTGACTCAGCAGGTTGAGGATCTGGTGCTGCACCGTGACGTCGAGCGCCGTGGTCGGCTCGTCGGCGAACAGCAGCTTCGGCCCGCAGGCGAGTGCGCTCGCGATGCAGACCCGCTGGCGCATGCCACCCGACATCTCGTGCGGGTAGTTGTCGAATCGTTCGTCGGCCTCGGGGATCCTGACCGACCGCAGCAGATCGACCGCCGCAGCCCGAGCCTCCGTCTTGCCGATCCCGAGGTGATGGCGCATGTGCTCGGTCAGTTGACGGCCGACCTTGACGACCGGATTGAGCGAGGTCATCGGGTCCTGGAAGATCATCGCCATCTCGGCGCCCCACAGTGACTTCATCTCCCGCGGGGAGCGGCCGACGAGTTCGATGCCGTCGTAGACGACCGATCCCGTCGTGACCGCGTTGCTCACCGTGTTGAGCCCCATCACCGAGCGTGAGAGCACCGTCTTGCCGGACCCGGACTCGCCGACGATGCCGAGGGTGGTGCCCCGCCTGAGTCGGAACGACACTCCGTCGACCGCCTTGACGGCGCCGGCGGGCACGTGGAAGTGGGTGTGCAGGTCGTCGACGACGAGCAGGTCGTCCCCATCCGTCGTCCGCCTGCCGTTCGTGGTGGCGTCAGCCATGACCGTCAACGACGATTCCCCCTCGATCCGTCCCCCCGGCGGTCGCCCCCTGCGACCACCCCGACCCACCGGCCTGTGACCGATGTCATCCAGTGTGACATCTGTCCGACCGGTTCGCAGCATTTTGGTCGGTCGGTGGGCTCCCCGGCGAGTCGGGCGGGCTGCGTGTTCCGTTCGGCGTGGGGTCGGGTTCAGGTGTCGGCCAGGAGCCGGCGCCGACTGAGGTAGTCCTCGCGATTCACGTAGCAGCCGCAGAGGTGCCGGTGCCCGGTGTACGACAGGCGGCCGTGCAGCACCCGCCAATTGTCGAACAGCATCGCGTCACCCGGTGGGTTGACACGACGCCACTGCAGGCGGACGTCGTTCACCCGCTGCTCGAAGGCTCGGAGGGCGTCGTAGAAGCGCTGCATCTCGTCGAACGGCAGCGTGAACGGCGCCCGGTCGGCGTTGTTGAACGACACCTGCTCGAGCACGCCGTCGGCACCGTGCCGGAAGACCGGCCGTGCCGCGCGCAGATCGACGCCGTCGCCCAGGTACCGGCCGGGGATCTCGACGGTCGACAGCAGTTCGTACGCGTCGGGGTCGGCGACGCGGAGCTGGGCCGCGACGCGAAACCCGTCGACCATCGTCGACTCGCCGCCGGTGCCGTCGAACGCCAGGCAGTGCAGGAGTTGGAGGCCCGGCGCGTCGTTGCTGTAGGTGCCGTCGGTGTGCGGGCGCAGTTCCTGGTCGGTGTAGGCGG